>URVS01000118.1 GCA_900551385.1 uncultured Mollicutes bacterium
AAACATAATTTTCATCAACACTTTTTTTATTAACAAAAAAAGATTTATCATTATTTAATAAATAAATCTTAGTTTTGCTAAAATGGAAATCTTCTAATAATTGTTTAATATTTTTATTTTGAAATTTCTCAATTATTTTTAATTTAAAACTATTCATTTTCTAAATCCTTACATAAAGCAATAGCCAATGAACCAGGACCAATATGACATGAAACAGATAATGATAAATGATCAACATAATAATCTTTAGCATTAGGTATTTCTTTTTTTATTTCTTCTAAAAACATTTTTGCTTCTTCTTCATTATGAGAATGTGCTACTGCAATATGCATTTTTGAATTATCATTACCAAATCTATTTTGAATATCATTTTTAGCAGCTTCAATCATTATTAATTTACCAGCTCTCATACCACGGCATTTTTTAAATGCATCAAGTTTTTTACCTTGAATTTGTAAAACTGGTTTAATACCAAGTAACGCTCCTAATGTAGCTGCCGCTGGAGTAATTCTTCCACCTTTTTTCAAATATTTTAAATCTTGAACAGTGATATAGATTGAAGAATTTAAAGCATCATTTTCTAAAATATCTTTAATTTCTTTACCACTTTTACCTTCTTTAACTAATTTTAAAGCATCATAAACAGATTGTCTTTGAGTAACTGAGATTCTCATATTATTAACTAGATGAACCTTACCAAGATATTCTTTTTCTTGTGAAAATAATGTAGCAGTTTCACAAGACATAGATAACCCTGATGACATTGGAATTTCAACAATTTCATCATATTCTTTTAATAAATTATCCCATAAAGTACATACTTCACCAATACTTGGTTGAGATGTAGATATATTTTTACCTTCAACAAGCATTTGATAAAATTGATCTTGAGAAAGAGAAATTTCTTCAAAATATGTTTTACCTTCAATAAAAAAAGGCATTGGAATTACAACCACTCCTATTTCTTTAGCTTCTTGTTGAGAAATACCAGAATTAGAATCAGTAACAATAATAATTTTTGACATAAAATATCTCCTACTTCTCAAACATTTTACCATAAAAATTTAATAAATAACATTAAATATATTTATTTACTAGATAAAATACAATAAATTATAAATAATTAATAAAAATTATAATTATTATCAATAATTTATTTTTTGTTGATTTTTTCTTTTTTTATAGCATAGACTAGTTTTGTAAGTTAACTTGCGAAGGAATAATGCTGGGTTGCTGGATAGCAGTAGACCATTGTCAAGAATTCCCATGCACCTGAAGTTAACTTTTTTTATGTTCATTTTTAATTTTTACAAATATTTCTGGGTCAACGCTTATCTTTTGAATTATAAATTCAATAAGTGAATAAGAATAACTATATCGCTTAGCTACTTCAAAAAAATAAGCATATTCTGAATTAGATTTTATCTTATAATATTTACAAAACATACCAAAAGTATCTGCTGTAAATTTTGTGTTTTTTGAGATAGTATATGGAACAAATGTCAAACCTTTTATATCTATTTCATTTTGAACTTTCTTAATTATGTCAGATTGTTTTAGTGGGTGAGTTTGATTAGAATCAAGTGTCTCTACAACTTTTACAGTTTTAATACTTTTTTCATTTTTAGCATTATATACACAAATATCAGCATTTGAAATATCATTCACTTTTTTAAACTTTATTTCATACGACATTGCTAATTCTTCTGAATATAACCATTATCGTTTGTTCTTTCTCTTAATGTTTCTGAAACAAACTTATTTGTATCATAGTATTTTTGATAAACTTGTTTTCTATATTTACCAATTATTTCAATTTTAGATTTTGTCGATGGTATATGCAAAGATAAGAAATCAGTATTAATTCTATCGTTAATATTAATTTCGAAATATCTATATAATCGTTCAACATAATTTTTTACGCAACTTAAGAACAATTCATTAAACATTAATGAATATTCGGGAATAATTAAATGAATTGTTGAATTTCTTATACCATTTATAATTTCTAAATTAATTCTAACATTATCTTTATTATTTGTCATAACTTTTTTAATTAATGCATCGAGAGCTAATGTTCTATTTACTGATTTCGATTTTTTATAATATATGCTATCTCCATTTTTTAATAAAAATGCTTTTAGCATTAATTCCCATGCATTGCAAATAAAAATAACAAATCCTCCACATTTAATGTAATTGTTGGCTTATTATACAATTCTATTGCTAACAAAAAAGAATCTTGGCTTTTATTTATCATCAAATTAATTAATTTTTGATTTTCTTTAGACACTTTTTTTGTTCCATATCTTCTTACCTCTTATATAATTAATATATTGACATTTATATCATATTTTATTTTTAATATTAAATAGGTTTATTTTTTTTATAATAAATAACTATTCTTTTTGTTTTAATATTATCAAAAATTACTTATTCAACTAACAAAATTAACAAAAAATAAAAAAATTATATTTTCTTCTTGATTTTTAATAAATAATATGTAAAATAGTATTTACCCTCTTCAAAAGAGTGTGTTGTATATTTCGGTAATATGGTCCGAAGTCTCTACGCTTAACCAAAATAAATTAAGCACTACAAAATAGAAGAAACTACCAATTATTTTCCTTTGCAAACCCTTATAAATTATATATTGTTTCTTCTAAATATAAAAAACAGGACTAATAAATTTCGTCCTGTTCTTTTTTTATTTTGTAGTAAATATTAATATAATCAAATATTTTTTTATCAATAAATGGAAATACATTTTGTTTCATTAATTTTTTTATTCTATTAAATTCATGATTAACAACTTTATCTAAATCATCAGGATAATGATATTTTTCTTTATGATATAAATATTCTTTTTTATCTAATTCTAAAATTGATTTGTCTGGGAATAATTTCAAATCTAAATCGTAATCGATATATTCTAAAGTATGGCCATCTTCAATAGTAGGAGAAGCAATATTGCAATAATAACAAATATTATCACCTCTAACCATCGCTATAACATTAAACCAATTATGTTTAAAATAAATAGAAACAGCAGGCTCTTTAGTATACCAAATTCTACCATCACACTCAACTACTCTTGATGCACATGAACCAGTAACAATATAGTCGTCATTTGCATCAATTACCATCATATTATCCCAAGTACGATGAAGTGAGCCATCATGTTTATATGATTGAGTTCTTATCCATGATCCTATATTTGTCTTATCCATAAACTACTTTGCCAATTTTTTCATTATATCAACCATTACATCAACATCTTGAGTGTATCTAGTTAAATCTTCTTTATTAACTGGATCAAGAAGTGGTACACTCATAACACTATCGGCATAAGAAAAAGCAAAACCAATTTTTTCTTCTGTAATAGAAATGAACATATCTAATAATTGATCATTAACAGAATATTTTTCTAAATCTTCTTTTATTTCATTTAAAATATTACTAACATCAAAATTTGAATAAACAACAAATTTATCATCTAATATACCTTCAACAACATTAAGATTATCAATATCTGTTGGTAAATTAAGACTTTTACCTTTTAAATAAATAATTGCTCTACCTTCACTAGTTAATGATTTATCAAAAGAAAATAATTTACCTAAAAATACAATATAATCTTGTTTAGACCCATCTTCTTTAGTGCCATGTGTTTTAATAATATTATCTCCTGCTACAAAAGAAATACCATTAAATTTTCCTTCAATATAATCTCTACCACCAACATAATAAATATCTTTAAATAATCTTAAATTTTTAAATGTATCTTCTGGTAATTTAATTTCATAATTAAATTTAACATCACTAAATAATGTATCTCTAGTAATATAAGAATCTAAATTAGTAAAATAATCATTAACAACTTTAGTAGACTCAATATTTAATTTATCTTTAATTTTCTTTTGTGAAACAAATAAACCAACTAAATAAACTACTACTAAAGCAATGGCAACACCAATAAAAGTTGGATTGTTGCCAAAAACAAATAATAAAACTAAAATAATCGCCATCATACTAAACATAATGATATTACTAATTCTTCTAATTTTTTTATAACTTGTAGAAAATTTAGTTTGATTATCAACAGTTGTATCATATAATGAATCAAAAACTGTTACATCATTTCTTTCATATAATGTTTTTGTGTCTAAAACATTTGTTTCAGTTTTTATTTCTTCTTTATTATTTTCTTTTTGTTCATTTTCTTTTAATGATTCTTCATTAACATTGATATCTTTTTCTTCCATCTTGATTACCTCATTAGGTTAATTATACATTTTATTATGCTCAAATAAAATATATTTAAAAGAAAAACAAGTTCTTTCGAACTTGCCTCTATTTTGTTAAATCATAATATCCCAATGTAAAGAACATTCCACTATAATACATATTTAAATAATTACCTTTAAGAACATTATCACTTAATGTAATAGGTGTTGGTTTCATTGAAGAATCTAATTTATATAATCCAGTTTTTCCATCAGTATAAGCAAAACTATTATTTTCAGTTGTTCTAAATATTGGAGCACTAGCATTTTGACTATTTACACCATTATATAAAGCACCAAACATTGGATCAGTTTCACCATAATCCATCGTTTTATTATTAATAGTAATAGATCCACTAATTTTTTCACTAGAAATACCAGCATCTCCACCAGATTTGTTTACACAAATTAAATTAAATTGTTTAAATGTGCTAGTACCTTCAGTTTTATTTCTTGTGTATGTTTTACCATAATTATTGAACATTAAGTCAAGTCCAACCACTTGACCAGTTAATGCAGATACATTAAATAAATCAAACCATCCTTCTGTTCCTGCTACCCAGTTTTCTAATTTTGAATTATTTATAACAGATTTTCCAATATGTGTATCTTCTTGATTAGGTCTAACATGATCTTGAATAATAATAGGTCCACCAGTACCTGTCATTTCTGAATTATTAATTTCAATATTTCCACCCCAGTTATAAATAAAACTATTAAAATTATCATATTCTTTTGAATTATTTATAACATATTTAGCTTTTTTATATTCAGCAAAATTAGTAATAAACCAACATCTAGAAATTACATTATTAAAGTTAGTTACCATATGTCCACTTTTATGGAAAATTAGGCCTCCACTCAAAGTAGTATCATCTTTTCTACTAGCATTACCTAAAATTG
>URVS01000119.1 GCA_900551385.1 uncultured Mollicutes bacterium
TAAACTCCAACAATCCAAAGTATCTAAATGTTTTTTATTAAATCATTATGATAAAAAACATTTAGATACTTTGGATTGTTGGAGTTTATTTGAGTTATTCCATAAATACAAGTAAATATTTATGTTATATAGGAGCAAAACAAGTAATTAATAGAAAAACCTCATTTCTAAGTTGGAAGTGAGGTTTTTTAAACCAAAAAATAAAGGAGGGATAAAGTTAAATTATGATGGTAGAGGCATTTAGAAGTAAGAAAGATATAGAAAAAGTTAAAAGGCGACTAAAAAAGCACAAAGATAAAAGGTTGTACCCTATGTTTATTATCGGATTAAATACAGGTTTACGAATAGCTGACATTGTTCCATTGAAAGTAAGTGATTTCAGAGGTAAAAGATATTTAGTAATAAAAGAAGAGGGTAAAACAGGAAAAAAGAAAAATATAGCTATAAATGAAGCTATAAAAGAAGTAATAGAAGAATACTACAGAGAATCTAAGAAGGATGAATATTTATTCAAGAGTCAAAAGGGTGGTCATATAGTAGAGAATACAGCATATAGGCTATTAAAATCTGAATTCAAGAAATGTAGGTTTAAATACAATACAGGAACGCACTCAATGAGAAAGAGCCATGGAAAAGAAATAAATGAGATATACGGTATTGAGATGGCTCAAACAGTATTAGGTCATGACAATCAAAGAGATACATTAAGATATATAGGAATGGAAAAAGAAATGGTAGATAAGGCAATATTGAGCTTGAATATATAAAAAGGAGTGATAATTTTTTTTATATGAGAAAATGTAGGAAAAAAATAATTTTTTTACATTTCATTATCAATTAGAAAAAAATAAGGTTATATAAAAGATATATCAAAGGGTAGAGAGAGTTAAAAAAATGTAGGAATCCGTATAAAAGCTACATTTTTTTATAGGCTTATATATATTGATTTTTCTTAGGTAGAAGCTAAATAAGGCTTATTTTATAAAAATCCTTATTATCATTTAAGAATTTAAGTAAGTTTTAAATAACAAACGCTAGGGCTAAGTTCAAACAATTATTATGCAAGAAGTAAGTAAACTCAATCATTTAAAGGTGTTTTGTGTTTGTTAAAAGGTTGAAACAAAACTCAATTATATATGCAAGTAATTTCAATAGTTCTGTCGTTTTTTTATAAAAAGCGTTTGTTATTATTAAAATACAACTTGAATAAACCATGTATGTATTGATTTTTCAATGAGAATTAATATTTGCGTTTATAAAAAAGTACATACGAATATAAGAAGGAGTTTTAATTATGGAATACATATAAAATAAAGAGCTATATAGTGATAGAATTTTAATTGCACATATGGCTGAAGCAACAATAAAGAGCGCCATTGCTAACGCCCTTTTAAAAATGTAATAAAATTGGAATAATTTATAAAAAAATGTTATTATAGTATAAGATAAAATATAGAGATAAATAAGGGGGAGAATATACTATGAACAAAAAAGCTATCTGCACATTACTTTCATTAGGGGTTATTATTACAAATACAGGTATGATTAATGCTAATGAGCTAAATTCACCAACATTAAATACCGAAATTTCACAAGAAGCTATTTCTGATAATGAAGTAAAAATCAAATCAGACTACTACAGTTTTAATCTACCTTATAATAAAGATGATATTAATATCACATATAAGGAATATGAAAATAAAGTTGAATATACTGTAACATCTAAAAATACGGGGGAAATTCTTACTGTTTTCGGTGAAGAAACTATTAAAATAGAAAAAAATATATACTCAGAAAAGCTTGGAAGAATGGCTACTAGACTAAGTAAAAATTTATATCAAAACCACTATAAGGGTCCTTGCACCGTTAGAGTGAATCAACCGATTACTATATGGGCACAAGGTTCTTTTAGAGCAATTGATACAGCAGGAAAACCTACTTTGACTCAAGTTAGTGGTGGAGATTGGAGCATGTCTTCTACAACTGTAAAAAATAATTGGAAAAATGGACAACAATCTATGTCAATAACTACAACTGCTATGACGACTCTAACAGTAAAAACTACAGCAACTACAGTTGGTAGTTTTAGTGTTTCAAATTTAAGAAAAGCTGGATTCAGTGTTGCATCTTCAGATAATAAAAATTATATTGCTAGATTCACACCAGAAAAGTATTTTGGGTTCAAATGGGATATAGAAAAGGGATACACTCCAATATATTAGAAAGTAGGAATTAACATGGAACCAATTACGGAAATTAACAATACTATAAATTATTTACCTATAATATTTAGCATATTCAAAAACATATTAGTTTTATATTTAGTATACATTTCAATTAAAGCTATAAACATATATATAAAAAATAATTCATAATTAACTCGTTGTGCTAGTTAATTAACTAATTCCTAAATTTTACGTTAGAGACTAGTTATGTACTTGAGATAAAGTTAAAGCCCTTAGAATCCAAATAAATAGATTTCAAGGGCTTTCTTAATATATCTCTTTAAATAAGTTTTTAGAGAATAGTATTAACTTATCATATATACACGAAACCATCTGCTTTAATGGACACATAATACTGTGTGTTATAATTAAGTAAATAATTGTATGATATTGTGCATCTTTTATCAGGAGAGGAAGTAGTAATGGCTTATGTTCATGAATTTGGAATAATTGATTGTATTGAAGAAAACATAGATTGTAAATCAGAAGAACTTGAAATATTGATAAATAAAATATCTGATGCTATTAAAGAAGATAAGTGGTTAATTCATTATGGAATTTAATTAAATAGGAGAATATGTTCCTATTTTTGTGTTCAAAAAAACATATGACTTAATAGTCATATTTACTTGATCTATGACACACCTAAAAATATTTATATTAATATCCGTACTGTACAAGAAATTTAAAATACCATTTCATATACAGTTTTATTATGTCAAAGCTAACTAATCTCAAAATTTAGATTCAGGAAATCGTTGAGAAATTAAAATAGTGTATATATTGAAATTGCTATATTTCAATATATACACTATTTTTTACTTTTATGTTTTTATGAAACTTTAATTATTAAATTTTGATTATTATTTAATTTACTTCTAATTATATAATTTTTACTTTATTCTTAATTATATAATTAGAATTTTTGCTAAGTTTACTAAACTTCTTCTAAGTATTATTTTTAAGCTATTAATTCCATATCTTCAATTGATTTATTAATACTATGTTTAATTTGTTTCCATTCAACTTTTTTAAATATTGAACAGATAGATATTGGCATATATGTAAACATAAATATTGGGAATGTAAATGTATAAAAAATCTTTTTATAACCTTTACATTGTATTCTATTCCATTCTGTTATCGTTGTTAATAAACCTAATAGGTACATCATAAGATAAGTATTTAAAAAATAAGAAAGTACATATCCTATAGCTAATTTACTTGTTTGAAAATCATTAGATATTAACGAATATAAAAATATACTACTATTAAATAAAATCATAACAATTGATATAAGCATCATTGGAGAAATAGTCATAAACATATCATAACAAGAAAAATCTTTATTTTTAAATATAGATTTAAATAAATTATATCCATATTTAAAGAATACTTGATAAAACCCTTTTGACCATCTCATTCTTTGATTCCATGAATCTTTAAATGATGTTGGTTGTTCATCATAAAAACAAGCCGAATTACAATAGCCTATTTTTTCTCCATTTATTATACTATCAATAGTAAACTCTATATCTTCTGTAAGAAGATGATATTTCCATCCATTATTTTTATCTATTATCTCTGATGATATTAAAAAACCTGTACCTGATACTGCACAACTGTTATTTAACAACATTCGAGCATAATTTAAGTATTTAGATTCTCTAAGAAACCATAATGAGTACCCTGCTGAAATCCAATTACTATCATAATTTTTAGAATTTCTATAACTTGTAACTATTTTATATTTACGATTAAATACTTTATTCATCTCTGATATATAATTTCTAGATAGTAAATTGTCCGCATCAAAAATAAAATACCCATCATATTTTGTTTTTTTGCTTCTTAGTATTTTAAATAAAAAATCTAAAGCATATCCTTTACCAACCTTTTTATTATCAAACCTTTCATAAACATGTGCTCCAGCTATTCTTGCTTTTTGTGCTGTGTCATCACTACAGTTATCTGCTATAACATATACATCAATTAAATCACTTGGATAATCTTGTAAATCAACTGTATGTATAAATTCTTCAATAACATCAGATTCATTTCTTGCAGAAACGATTACTGCAAACTTATTCATTATATTTTTACCCTTAGATTTTACATTTTTATTTTTCAATAAAACTACAATAATATAATAATATTGATAAATATACATTGCTGTAAATAATATAAATACAACTGTATTTATATTATTTATATTATTTTTTATCATTTTATTTAAAACTCTCCTCCTATTTAATATTTATACAATTGTAATAATATCATAAATATTAAATACTAGTATGGTAAATTTTAACATATTTTACAAAATAAACTTATGATAAATACATCTTTAAATAATTTTATAGAAAATAGTGTTTCTTAGAATGTATATAAAGATATCTGACTTACATGGTGCCATAATTTTAATATTGACACTAGGGAAATCTCTGTAGTAAAATCAATACATAGAGAAGTGTCATTAATAAGTGACATAAATATATATTAAAATTACGAGGTGTCAATTATGATTTATGGATATATAAGAGTAAGTACAGTTAAACAAGCAAACGAAGGAAACAGTTTAGAAGGGCAAACGAAATTATTATTAGAAAATGGAGTGTCAAAAGAAAATATATATCAAGATGCATATACAGGGACAAAAGCAGATAGACCACAGTTTAATAAGTTACTAAACGAATTGAAAGAAGGTGATACATTAGTTGTTACTAAGTTAGACAGATTTGCTAGAAGTATGATAGAAGGTTCAAAAATAGTTAATGATCTAATAGAAAAAGGCGTTAAGGTAAATGTGTTAAACATAGGGTTAATGGATAATACACCAGCTTCTAAGTTAATAAGAAATATATTCTTCTCATTTGCTGAATTTGAAAGAGATATGATAGTTGAGCGTACACTTGAAGGAAAGCAAATAAAAATGGAAACTGATGTAGATGCAACATTAG
>URVS01000120.1 GCA_900551385.1 uncultured Mollicutes bacterium
TATGTTAATGGCCACTTTGTAATGACTGACGTAAGAATTTCTACAATGGGAGTAGGATTTTTAATTGCTATGTTATTTTTGTCTTCTATTATATCTCAAAGAACAGATTTAAGAGATGTATTTTATTTATTTACAATGTCTTTATTTATAGGTTTTGCTGGACAAACTTTATTATTTTTAAGATTTTGTCCTGCTAATTTATCTACTGATTATAAATATTCTAATTCATTTATCACTTGTTTATTACTTATTTATGTTTTAGCAGGAGCAATGCTAAATGATATTTGTGCTTATTTTGTTGGTGTTTTATTTGGTAAACATAAAATGGCTCCTATTATTTCTCCTAAAAAAACTTGGGAAGGATTTGTAGGAGGAATAGTTTTATCTACAGTTATTTCTAGTGCATTTGTTTTTATTTGTGATGCTTGTTTTAAGATTCCATTATTGAAAGGTATTATTGATTTAGAACATTGGTATTTTGTTGTTTTATTATCTTTATGTTTAGGTTTGAGTTCTGTTTTAGGTGATTTAATGTTTTCTAGTATTAAAAGAAGCTATAGTATTAAAGATTTTGGTACTGTATTTCCAGGACATGGAGGAGTATTAGATAGATTTGATTCAGTTATGATGACTACAATTATTGCTTCTATTGTTATAACATTTATATATTATAATCCAGTTTTAGGAGTTATTCATTAATGAAAAAATTATGTGTATTAGGAATAACTGGCTCTATTGGATTAAATGTTTGTAGCGTAGTAGAATTAAATAGAAATGATTTTGAAATTGTAGGGGCTTGTTTCAATTCTAAATATGAAATATTTGATGAAATATATAAAAAACATTCTTCTATTAAATTTGTAGCGGTTAATAATCAAAATGCTTATATATATTTAAAAAATAAATATCCAGAATTAACTATTTTTTATGGAGAAAATTATTTAATAAATTTAATTGATGCATTTTCTTATGATATGGTTGTTAATGCTTTAGTTGGGTTTAATGGTTTAGTACCAAGTGTACATACTTTAAATAAAGGCATTGATTTAGCTTTAGCCAATAAAGAATCTTTAGTGGTAGGTGGAGAATTAATTAATGATATTTTAAAACATACAAAAGCTAAATTATATCCAATAGATTCTGAACATGTTGCTCTTAGTAAATTAATTTCTTCTCATAAAAGAGAAGATATTGATAGATTAGTTATAACAGCTTCAGGTGGTGCATTTAGAGATTTAACTAGAGAAGAATTAGATAATGTCACACCTAGTCAAGCTTTAAAACATCCTTCATGGAAAATGGGGGCCAAAATTACTATTGATTCTGCTTCAATGATGAATAAAGGTTTTGAAATCATGGAAGCATATTATTTATTTAATTTTCCTGTTGATAAAATTGATGTTATTTTACATGATGAATCTGTTATTCATTCTTTAATTAAAATGAAAGATAATTCATTTATTGCAGACTTAGGACCAGCAGTGTTGAGCGTTCTGATATCTGAGAAACCACACATGTAAGCAATATTTAATAAATTATCTTTAGAAGAAATTGGTTCGTTACATTTTAGGAAATTTTCAAATAGTAGATTTCCAGCTTGTGAATTAGCAAAAAATGCTTTAAGAATAGGCGGAAGTATGGGATGTGTTTTAAATGCAAGTAATGAAGTCTGTAATTTAGCATTTAGAAATGGAAAAATAAAATTTTCTCAAATTGAGGAAATAATAAATAAAGTAATGTCTTTACATAAAGTTGTTGCTAAACCTACTTTAGAAGATTATATTACTATTAATACTTGGGCTATGGAAATAACTCAAAAGATTATTGAAAAAGGAGATATTGATGAACTTCATTGTTAATTTAATTGTTTTTATTTTATCTTTAGCTTTATTAGTTGTTATTCATGAATTTGGTCATTATATAACCGCTAAAGCTTTTAATGTTTATGTTACTGAATTTTCTATTGGTTTTGGACCAGCTTTATATTCTCATAAAAGAGAAGGTAAAGAAACTAAATTCTCTATTAGAGCAATTCCTTTTGGAGGATATTGCGCAATAGTAGGTGAATCTTTACCAGAATTTACTGAAGAAGAATACGCTCAATTATCTCCTAGTGATAAAGAATTAGTAGATTTATATAAAACATTACCACCAGAAAGAAAATTAGATGGAATTGCTAAATGGAAAAGAGCGATTGTTATGGTTGCAGGGGTAACATTAAACTTTATTTTAGGTTTTGTAATGCTACTTATTTTCTTTACTACTAATGCTTTCCCTACTATGTATAATAATTATGTTGAAGTAAGTAAAGATTCTATTGCAGAAAAAGCAAATTGGACTAATGAAGATATTATTGTTTCTTCTAAATATGTTATTACTTTAGGAGAAACAAATATTCAAGGTGAATTAGATTCTAGTGATATTACTGGTAATTTATATCAATCTATTAATGTTTTATCAAAAAATCAACCTACTTCATTAACTGATAATGCTCATTATGTTTTATTAACTGATAAAAATAAAACTATTGATTTTACTTTATCTCCAGTAGAAAAAGAAGGTAAATTTTATTGGCCAACTATTGGTATTACTTTCTCTTCAAATACTAAAACTCATACTTTAAGATATAATTTTGGTGAAGCTTTTGTGGAATCAGGAAAAGCTTTTGGAGATTGTTCAATTGCTATTTTTAAAGCTTTAGGCGGATTATTTACTAAAGAAGGTATAGAAAATGTTGGAGGAATGATTTCTATATTTGGCGCTCAACAACAAATGATGAGCATGGGCTTTAGTTATGTTATTTATTTATGGGCTCTTATTTCAATTAATTTAGGTATTATTGTTGAAGCAATTACTAGACGTGAATTACCTAAGAAATTTAAAAATGTTATGTCTACTATTGGCATGATTTTATTATTTGCTTTAATGATATTAGTGACTTTTAAAGATATTATTGGACTATTTATTAAATAACAATTTGAGGATGTAGTAAATGGATAATCTTTTTGAACGCTTTGTGCGTAAATTAGGTATAGAAGATGTTTTGATGTACGATACTTGTTATTTTGCAAGTAAGAAATATGATAAAGAAAAAGATTTATTAACTATTGAAATAGAACAAACAGGTTTTTTTACTTATAAAGCTGCAAGAACTTTATTAGATGCAATAGATCATGCCCCTTTTAAAGTACAAGTTAATTTTAAATATCGTAATGGTTTTACTGAAAACCAATTATATGAATTGTTAAAAGATGAATTTATTAATAGAACTGGTTTAGATGAAACTAGTATGCCTAAATATAAATTTGATAATAGTAATGGAGAAAAGAAAATTACTTTTATATTTTATGGTAATGCACATGAAGAATCTTTTGAACCTGTTATTAGTTTATGGGAACAATTATTAGTGGATTTACAAATAGATGTAGATATTGATACTAAAATTGTTTACACAGGTGAAGAAATACAAAAAAGAAATCAAGAAATACAAGCTGTTTTACCTCAAATTAAACAAACTTATGAAACTTCTTTGAAAACTCAATATGAGACTACTAATTATTCTCAAAGACAAAGAGGTAATTATGTTGATATTAAAATAAAAGATATTAATGAAAATTCTGGTAATGTTAGAATTATTGGTAAAATTTTCCAAGCTGAATCAAGAGTTACTAAAAAAGGTAAAACGATGGCAACTTATTATGTTTATGATAAGACATCATCAATAGAAGTAATTGCTTTTGAAAATAATCGTGGATTTAAACCTGAAATATTAGAACAATTAGCTAAAGATATGCCTGCTGTTGAAATTAAAGGTGTAGCAAGTGTATCTCAATACACTAATGAAATACAAATAAAAGCAGATTCTATAATTATTAATGAAGAATTTTCTTTAGAAGATAAAACTGAAGATACATCTACTGAAAAAAGAGTAGAATTGCATTTACATACTAAAATGTCTACTATGGATGCAGTATCCACTATTACTGATTATGCTGCTCAAGCTAAAAAATGGGGTTGGAGAGCAATAGGTGTTACCGATCATGGTAATGTTCAAGCTTATCCAGAAGCTCAAAAAGCTGCTGAAAAATATGGATTAAAAATGTTATATGGTTCAGAACTATACATGGTTGATGAACAACTTGAATATGTTTTTAATCCAAGCGATATTCCTTTAAATAAAGCTACTTATGTAGTATTCGACTTTGAAACTACTGGTTTAAGCGCTAGATATGATAGAATTATCGAATTTGGTGCAGTTAAATTCAAAGATGGTATGATAGTAGATAACATGGATATGTTTATTGATCCAGAAATTGATTTACCAGAATTTATTATAGAAAAGACTCATATTACTAATGCAATGGTAAGAGGAAAAACTAAAATTAAACAAGCTTTAAAAATTATGAGAGAATTTATAGGTGATTCTATATTAGTTGCTCATAATGCTTCTTTCGACTATGGTTTTTTAAATGAAGCTTTTAAAAATAATGGTGAAGAAGAAATGCTTAATCCAGTTATTGATACTTTAGCGTTAGCATGGTATATGTTTCCTAATGCAAAAAGCCATAGTTTAGGTGGATTATGTAGACAATTTTCAGTTGAATATGATGATACTTCTGCTCACCGTGCTAATTATGATGCTGAAGTCTTAAATAATGCTTTTCAAGCAATGTTAGCTAGACTTACTAAAGATAATATAAATTTAACTCATGCTCAATTAATGGATTTAAAAAATGATCAAATTTTAAAAAATGCAAGAGTTAAACATGTAGTTGCTTATGCAAAAAATAAACAAGGATTAAAAGATTTATTTAAGATTATTTCTAAAAGTTGTACAGAATATTTTTCTCAAGTTCCTCGTGTACCTAGACATTTACTTGAAGAATATAGAAAAAATTTATTGTTAGGTTCAGCATGCTTTAATGGTGAAGTTTTTGATGCTGCTATGACTAGATCTAAAGAAGTATTAAAAAAGAAAATATCATTTTATGATTATATAGAAGTTCAACCTTTACCAAATTATAGTTTTTTAATTAATGATGGACAAATTTCTTCTAATGAAAAAGTTAAAAATATTTTAAAAGATATTATTGAAGCAAACCAACAAGTATAACTTCCAGTTATACTAACATGCACT
>URVS01000121.1 GCA_900551385.1 uncultured Mollicutes bacterium
TTTAGATGAACATCCACTTGATAAAGATGTCAAATTGACTTTTGCATTGGTAGGAAATCAAAATTGTGGTAAAACAACATTATTTAATCAAATTACAGGTATGAATCAACATGTTGGTAATTTTCCAGGTGTTACTGTTGATCAAAAAAGTGGTACTATTATAGGTCATGAAAACACATTAGTGACTGATTTACCAGGTATTTATTCTTTGTCACCATATAGTGATGAAGAAATTGTTTCTAGAGATTTTATATTAAAACAAAAACCTAAAGGAATTATTAATATTGTTGATGCAACATCTATTGAAAGAAGTTTATATTTAACATTACAATTAATGGAATTAGAGATTCCTTTAGCTTTAGCTTTAAATATGATGGATGAAATGACTGGTAATGGTGGATATATCGATATTAATAAAATGGAAAAATTATTAGGTGTACCAGTTGTACCAATATCGGCTAAAAAAAATGAAGGTGTTAATGAATTAATAGATCATGCAATACACGTTTGTTATTATCAAGAAAAGCCTAAAGTTGTTGATTTTTGTAATGAAAATGATAATTGTGGTGCAGTTCATAGAGCTATTCATGGCATTATGTATTTAATTGAAGATCATGCTAAAGAAGCTAATATTCCTCTTAGATTTGCTGCTACAAAAGTAATTGAAAATGATCAATTAGTTATTAATGCTTTAAAATTAGAAAAAAATGAGTTAGATATGATTGAACATATTGTTATACAAATGGAAAAAGAAAGAGGATTAGACCGTTCTGAAGCTATTGCTGATATGAGATATAATTTTATTCATAATATTTGTAAACAATGTGTATGTAAGCCTCATGAATCAAAAGAACATATAAGAAGTAAAAAAATTGATAAAATTTTAACTGGAAAATATACAGCAATACCTATGTTTATTTTAATTTTAGGTTTAGTATTTTTTTTAACATTTAATGTGATTGGTTATTCATTACAAAATTTATTACAATTGGGTATTGATTATTTAACTGGTGTAATTGATACTGCATTTACTAATTGGAATGTAAATCCTATTATTCATTCACTTGTTGTTGAAGGTATATTTGGTGGAATAGGAAGCGTTGTTTCATTTTTACCAATAATAGTTGTGTTATTTTTCTTTTTATCAATTTTAGAAGATTCTGGTTATATGGCTAGAATTGCCTTTGTCATGGATAAATTATTAAGAAAAATTGGTTTATCTGGTAAATCGATTGTTCCTTTATTGATTGGCTTTGGTTGTACTGTTCCTGGAGTAATGTCTACAAGAACTTTATCATCAGATCGTGATAAAAAAATGACAATTATGTTAACTCCTTTTATGTCATGTTCGGCTAAACTTCCTATTTATACTTTTTTATCAGCAATATTTTTTAAACAATATGCATGGTTAGTTACAATAGGTTTATATGTTATTAGTATTTTAATAGGTATTTTAGTGGCTTTTATTTCTAAAAAATTTGTTTTTAAAGGTGAAGCTATTCCGTTTGTTATGGAATTACCTAATTATAGATTACCTGGACTTAAAAATGTAGGTCAATTATTATGGGAAAAAGTAAAAGATTTTATAAAAAGGGCTTTTACTATAATATTATTAGCTAGTATTATTATTTGGTTTTTACAATCTTTTAATTTTAATTTAGAAATGGTTAATGATTCTAAAAATAGTATGTTAAGTGTTATTGCTGGTTTTATAAGTCCTATATTTGCTCCACTTGGGTTTAATGATTATAGAATTACTACATCATTAATTACTGGTATTTTAGCTAAAGAAAGTGTTGTTTCTTCATTAATGATATTATTTGGTTCTGAAGCTAATATTGCTAGTTCGATAAGTGTATATGGGGCATTTTGTTTATTAATATTTTCTTTATTGTATACTCCATGTATAGCAGCTCTTGCAACTATAAAAAAAGAATTAAATTGGAAATGGGCGATAGGTGTTTGTTTGTTTCAAATTGTTATAGCTTGGTTATTTAGTGGATTATTTAGCTTAATATTTCATATTATTGGAGTAATGTAAATGAATTTAATTTCTTGGATTATTTTAGCTTTAATAATTTTAATAATTATAATTGTTATTATTTTTATGATTAAAGACAATAAAAAGGGATGTTGTGGTTGCTCAAATAAAAATTGTATTTATAAGAAAAATAAAAATAATAGATAAAATATTTAAAATAGAGTATATTTGATTTGAAAGGAAAATAAAATGAAAAAATTATTAATTATTTTATTTAGTTTAATTTTATTTAGTTGTGTTAATACTTCTAGTAGTTCTAATACTTCTACAAGTAGTTCAACTTCAAGTGAAACTAATACAAGTAGCGTTAGCGAAACAAATAATTCATCAAGTAAAGAAAGTTATAGTACTTCTACAAGTAGTAATAATTCTAAAACTATTGAATTACCTTTTATTTAATTGTTGACATTTATTATTGTTTAGTTTAAGATTAATTTTACATGAGGAGTAGCGTCCTAAAAGTAAATTCGTCAACACGATTAAAATCCGGATTTACTGATCTTAAATAGATTTCGCAAGATCATGATATTTTCATGGTCTTTTTTATTTATAATAATTGATCATGATAAGAGGGGTATATATGGAATCTTATAATCAAAATCTTAAAGAACTTATTAAAGATCTTAATTCTGATGTTAATTATGGTTTAACAGAAGAAAAAGTTATTGTTTCACGTGAAAAGAATGGTGAAAACAAGCTAGTAGAAAAAAAGAAGAAGAATTTCTTTCAAAAATTAATTGAACAATTTAAAGATATTATGATTATTATCTTAATAATTGCTGCTATTATTTCTTTTGTATTAGCATGTTTAGGTAGTGATCCAATGGAATTTATTGAGCCTGCTTTAATTATTTTTATTGTTTTTGTAAATGCTTTTATTGGTGCTATTCAAGAAAATAGAGCAGAAAAGGCTCTTGATGCTTTAAAAAATATGTCTTCTCCTCATGCACGTGTTTTAAGAGATGGACAAGAAAAAATAATTAATACTTCTTTACTTGTTCCTGGTGATATTATTTATTTAGAAGCAGGTGATTATGTTCCTGCTGATTGTAGGTTAATAGAAAGTGTTAATTTAAAAGCAGAAGAATCTAGTTTAACTGGTGAATCTTTAGCTAGTGAAAAAGATGCAAAAGCTGTTATTAAAAATAAAGTAGGGGTTGGAGATAGAACAAATATGGTATTTTCTGGTTGTTCTATTACTTATGGTACTGGTAAAGCAATTGTTACGAGTATTGGTATGAATACTGAGATTGGTAAAATTGCAAATTTATTAAATAATGAAAAAGAAATAAAAACGCCTTTACAACAAAAATTAGCTCAATTAGGTAAATATTTAGGCATTATTGCTTTATTAGCATGTGTAATTGTCTTTATTGTTGGCTTAATTGATAAACAATCTCCACTTGAAATGTTTATGACAAGTGTTTCATTAGCAGTATCAGCAATACCTGAAGGTTTACCAGCAGTAGTTACTATTGTTTTATCTTTAGGTGTAGCAAGAATGGCTAAACAAAACGCGATTATTAAATCTTTACCTGCAGTAGAAACTTTAGGTAGTGCTTCAATTATTTGTTCAGATAAAACAGGAACTTTAACTCAAAATAAAATGACAATAGTTAAAAGTTATGTTGATGATGAAGAATTAATTGATTTTAATAAAGATGTTGATGATAAAACAAAAAAATTAATAATGTTTGGTGAATTATGTTGTAATGGCAGTGTTAATTTTGAAAATAACAAAGAAATTCATCTTGGTGATCCAACAGAAACTTCAATTATTGTAGCAGGACATAAATTAGGATTTGATAAAAATGAATTAAATAATAAATATCCTAGAATTAATGAAATACCATTTGATTCTGATCGTAAATTAATGTCAACAATTAATGAAATTGATGGTAAATATTATCTTATTGTTAAAGGTGCATTTGATATTATGGCTACTAGATGTATAAAAGGAAATATTTTAAAAGCTCAAATAATTAATGAAAAAATGTCTCAAGATGCTTTAAGAGTATTAGCAATAGGATATAAAATTTTAGATAAATTACCAGAAAAAATTGATATTAATTTAGAAAATGATTTAATTTTTGTTGGATTAGTAGGTATGATTGATCCACCTAGAAATGAAGCAAAACAAGCTGTTTATACTTGTTTAAAAGCTGGTATTAAACCAATTATGATTACAGGAGATCATGTTATAACTGCTACTAGCATTGCTAAACAATTAGGTATATTTAAAGATGGTGATTTAGCTCTTACTGGAGCTGAACTTGATAAAATGAGTGAAGAAGAATTAAATCAAAAAGTTGAAAGAATTTCTGTATACGCTAGAGTATCTCCTGAAAATAAAATTAGAATTGTTAAAGCATGGCAAAATAAAGGTGAAGTTGTTGCAATGACTGGAGATGGAGTTAATGATGCTCCCGCTTTAAAAGCTAGTGATATTGGTTGTAGTATGGGAATTACTGGAACTGATGTAGCTAAAGGAGCAAGTGATATTATTTTATCAGATGATAATTTTGCTACTATTGTAGAAGCAGTTAAAGAAGGTAGAGGAATTTATTCTAATATTAAAAAAGTAGTGGGCTTTTTATTGAGTACAAATATTTCTGAATTAATCGTGGTTTTCTTAGCAATGGTTATTTGGAAAGAATCTCCATTTATTTCTATCCAATTATTATGGATAAATTTAGTTACTGATTCTTTACCTGCAATTAGTTTAGGTGTAGAAAAAGTTGATGATGATATTATGGATTATAAACCAAAACCTAAAAATGAAAGTTTATTTAGTCATGGATTTGGTTTAAGAATTGTTTTACAAGGTATATTATTTTCTATTATTGTTTTATCTTCATTCTTTATTGGTAAAGCTATCACTAATGATAATCCAATGGGTGGTAGTACTTTAGCGTTTATGGTATTTAGTTTAATTGAATGTTTCCATGCTTATAATATGAGATCTAATCATTCATTATTTAAAATAGGCTTTTTTAGTAATAAAAAATTAAATATTTCTACATTTATTTCTATTTTATTAATATGTTTTGTTTTATTTGTTCCTGGAGTTAATGAAGCATTTAATATG
>URVS01000122.1 GCA_900551385.1 uncultured Mollicutes bacterium
TTTAAAGAACACACATCATTATCTTTTTTTATATTCTCAAATAAAATATATGAAGAAGTTCCAATCAACAACAAAGATAAAATTG
This sequence comes from uncultured Mollicutes bacterium, assembly GCA_900551385.1. Classification (GTDB taxonomy): domain Bacteria; phylum Bacillota_I; class Bacilli_A; order RFN20; family CAG-449; genus CAG-449. The sequence continues at coordinate 86 of URVS01000122.1, forward strand.
TAATAAGAATAATCCAAATTGTAGGTTTTGTTTCTTCTATAACTTTTATTGGTTCATTTTTTATTACTTCTCCAGCGTACAACTCGTCAGTTGTAACCCCTAATGCTTTTGCTAGCAATGGCATTAGACTAACATCTGGAAGAGTTTCTCCAACTTCCCATTTAGATACAGCTTTATTAGTAACTCCAATTTTTCTACCTAGTTCGTCTTGGGTTAAATGATTAGCTATACGTAAATTATAGATAAATTCACCAAATTTGTATTTATCCATCTTGCCCTCCCTAATTTCATTATACATAAAAAGGTATAATTTGTTGCTAGAACATAGTCTCCTAGCAAGAGAATTTAATATTTATAACAAAATTTTAATACGTTTTCTAACTAAATACATCTAATATTTTTAAAAAAAATTATTTTTATTTATAAAAAACATTATTTATCCTTCACAGCCATAATAAATAGCTGTGTCTTGATTGATATAAAATTCATTTTCTGTTTTTTCTAAAGTTTCATAATTATTAAAATAATATCGTACAATAAAATATCCATCACCTATAAAATCAGTATATATAGGGTGAATATTATGACTTATAAAACTTAAAGTAATTTTTTCATCATTATAAAATTCAAACAAAGTATCAAATCTTGGATTTGACCATATATTTGAGCCATGTTCTACTTCATATACTTGATAAACATTTAATGTATATTTTTTTCTTTCAAAACTACTTGTTGAACTTGATAAACTTGTTTCTACACATGAAGTAAAAAGTAATAATGGTAACATAAATAATATTTTTTTCATAAAATAATCTTCATTTATTTTCATTTACTAAAAATGTAATATTTAATTTAAATAAATTATCTTTATATTCAAAATTAACTATTCCATCATATTTTTCACAAATGTATTTTATACTTTTTGTACCAAATCCATGATAATTTTTATCATTTTTAGTAAGTGGCAAGCCATCATTAAAAGAAATATTTTGCGAACAATAATTTTCAATTGAAATCAATATAACAGCCCCAATTTGTTTTACTAATACATTTAAATATCTATTTTCTTTTTCTTCTTTTGATAAAGAATTTATCGCGTTATCTAAAGCATTTTCAAATAAAGAATATAAATCAGCATCTTTAATAAAAGATAACAATTTACCATCTACCATTGCAATAAAATTAATATCATTTTTCTTAGCTTGCAATCCTTTTTCAGTTAAAATAACATCTAAAGATGTATTACCAGTTTTGATTGAGCAATTATATAATTCTACTTGATTTTCTATTTCTTTTATAATATCTTTTTGAACATTTTGATCATTTGAATAATTATATGTATCAATTAATTTTTTAAAATCATGAATTTTCATATTAATTAAATCAATGTTATTTTTTGTTTGATTAAATTGAGCTTCTTTATTATGCAATAAAGAATTTAAAATTACTTTTTCCAATTTTAAATTTGTTTTCTCTACTACATTTAAAGAAATACTTAAAATAAAAATACATAAAACCATATCATAAAAATATGAAGTATTAAATGAACTTGATTCATAAGCATACCTATACATGCTTACAACATAAACAATAATTATACTAATAATAGATATTAAAAAAATAAATTGATTTTTAACTTTAATCTCACCTGCATTTTTAAATCTTTTTATGAAAGTAAAATATACCAATATATCTGTAATAATAGGAATACAAATATAAATTGAAAAAGAAAAAAACCAACCAAAAGAATAAAAACTATTAAATACTGTATAGAAAAACAATATTATATTATCTGTACTATGTTGCACTGTATAAGATAATGTTGAATAAAAAATTAATTCTCGAGTTTTAACATCATAACATATATATATAACAAGCATTGATAATAAAAATATAAAGAAAAAATTTAGATGAAACCAATCAAATAATGTTATATAGTCATCATAATAATTTAGTAATATACTAATTCCTACATAACCTAAACTTGATAAAAGTAATCTTAAACAATATTTATTTCTTTTTTTTAATAAAGTTGCAAATAAAAATTGTAACGCTAATAATGGTAAAGCATATCTAATAAATATTAAAATATACATCAATAATTCATCACTCATAAATTCCTACCTATATATTCATTTAAAGAAATTAAAACTTCTTTTCTTTTATTTCTACTTAATTGTAATTCTTCATTATTAATAAAAAGCGAATTATTTGTTATTTTCTTTATAAATTTTAAATTAACTAAATAACAATTATTACTTCTTATAAAACCTTTATCTTTTAATTCAATCTCTACATCTTTCATTGCTTTTCTTATAGTAATAATTCCATCTGAAGTGTGAAAATATAATAGATGATCTATAACTTCTATGTAATATAATTCATTTAAAGATAATTTTTTGATACCATCATCAACATTAATTAAAATAAACGAATTATTTTGTTCATCTATTTTTTTAAATGCTTTATCCAAATAAATGAATAATATTTTTTTATTAACAGGTTTTAATAAATAACCAATCGCATCAACTTCATATCCTTTTAAAGCAAATTGAGCTACATTTGTAGCAAAAATAATTTGTATATCTTTATTAATTTTTCTTAAGTCATAAGAAATATTCATTCCATTTTCATGAGGTAACTCTATATCCATTAAAACCACATTAAAAGAATTAACATCTGATTCAAGAAATTTTAAGCCATTATCAAAAACTTCATATTGATATTCTTGATTTTTATCTTTAAAATATTCATTAATCAACTGAATAAGATAATCACTATATATTTTTTCATCTTCAACGATTGCAATTCTTTTCATTTTATATACCGCTTAAGCAAATTATACTTTATAAAATATAACTAATCAATATGTAAAAACGATGCAGATTTCTCTACATCGTTAATAACAAATAAGATAATTAATCTTCTTTTTTACTATTTTTAATAGTTCTACAAATTACCCAAACTACTCCAGCAGTAAGTGCAGTAGATAAAACAACAGTTCCACTAATTAAACCAATTTGCCATCCTGATAAAGTATAAGAAATGATTGTTCCTGGAGCAATTCCTTGCATAGCATTAGAATTAGCTATCATATAGAATAAATTGTGATAAGCTTTTCTTAAAGCAATTCTACTTGTAGCTGAATCAGTATCTGCAAATGTTTTAGTCCAAGTCAATTGCATATCAGTACCTGCTCTCATACCTTGATCTGAAGGCATATAACCATATAAATTGAAATCAGAAATTACTGCACCGTGGAAATTCCATTCATCTCTTAAAACATTTGTCATTAAATTTTTATATCCACCTGCCCAAGTAGTACCAATTCTATTAAATGAAGACATCATAGCAGTTGTCGCATTAATTTCTTTATTTGACATAGTACCATTTTCATCTGATATATAATTAATAGTTGTTTTAGCATTTTTAACACATATTTCAAATGGTCTTAAATAAATTTCTCTTATTGCTTGTTCATTTGCCCAAGTACATAAATTAGTTGTTCTCATATATTCTTGGTCATTTAAAGCAAAATGTTTAATATAAGCAAATACACCTTTATCAGCTGCTCCTGAAACAACAGCACTAGCAATTTTTCCACCTAAGATACCATCTTCACTATAATATTCAAAATTTCTTCCAGCAAAAGCAGAACGATGTGTATTCATAGCAGGTCCATACCAACCATGAAAACCAAGAGCAAGTGCTTCTTCACCTACTGCAACACCCATTTCTTTTGCTAATTCAACATTAAATGTAGCAGCAAGTAATGGTTCAGACATATATGCACATGCATCTGGTTTAGCACCAAATAAGACAGAGAATCCTTGAGGACCATCATGATCAATAGTTGCAGGTTTACCAACTGATACCATTTCTGCAGTATTATATGCATTATTTGCTAAATAAGTAGTTGAATCTTTATATTCTTTATCTGTTAATTGATCTAATAATAAATCCCAAGATTTATCATCATAATCAATTCCTCTTAAGTCAATTAATGATAAACCATTACTTGCACCAGTTGTTGGCATAACATCATTAGAATCATTTTTATTTGCATATGGTTTTAATCCAGATCTAATTGTTCCAAATTCACCTAAAGTAACATCAATATTAGCGTCATCACTAGTTGGAGTAGTAGGGAAAGTTGTTTTAAAATCACTTCTTGACATATTTAAAGCATAACCTTTTTGTTCTGTATCTTTAAATATTGCACTTACATCATCAAATTGATTTGTTACAGCAGTTTTATCACTTGATTTACCATTTTTAAATACTTTTTTCTCTTCATTAGATTTAAATTCTAGATTTTTACCTGAACTATCTTTACTAATTTCGTGAGAATTTTCTTTAATTTGATATACATATTCACCTTTATCTAAAACATATGCTTTTTCATTTTTATAATCATAAGAAGCCATTTCTTCTTTTTTAATAGAAAGTTTTAATGTTTCAGATTCACCTGCTTTTAATGTTTTTGTTTTAGCAAAATCACCTAAAACAGTAGAAGATTTTTCAATTCCACCTTTTGTATAAGGTGCTGAATAATATAATTGAACAACTTCTTTACCTTCTTTATTACCAGTATTAGTAACTTTTACTTCAACACTAACATCATCACCAAATGTACTTGAAGAAACAATTTCTTTAGTGAATGTAGTATAAGATAATCCATATCCAAAAGGATAAACTACAGATGTATCATAATTAATATATCCTTCTTTAGCAGCTGTTTCATAATATCTATATCCAACATAAATTCCTTCTTCATATTGAACAAAATGAGCACCATAAGTATTACCATCACCAACTAAAATATCATCACTTCCTGAAATACCTTCATAAGCATTTACACCATTTAAACCAAAATTTTTAAATGATGGATCTTTAGTTAAATCTACTGGATAAATATCAGGAGTATGACCACTTGGGTTAACTTTACCAGATAAAACATTACCTAAAGAATTAAAACCTGTTGAACCCATAGATCCAACCCAAAAAATACCATTAACTTTTTCTTCTTTATTTAATTCAC
>URVS01000123.1 GCA_900551385.1 uncultured Mollicutes bacterium
ATGGTGGCTATGGTATCTTATGAGAGAGCGGCAAGTTGCCGGGCTCTTTTTTTTTATAATTTTATTGATTTAATGCATTTTTTTATTCTATTTAAACTAGTAATTAATTTTTTAGTGTCAACAGCAAAACATAATCTAACATAATTATTTATACCAAAAAATGAACAAGGTAATAATCCAACTTGATAATTATTAGCTAAATATGAACAAAATTCTAAACTAGACATGTGAAATTTATCAATTTTAAAAATTAAATAAAATCCTCCTTGAGGCTTAAAAACATCTAATTTTAATTTATTTAGAAAATTATATGCATATAACATATTAGCTTTATAATATGGTAGTTCAACTTTTAAATTAAGGCTAACTTCCATTGCATTCATTAAAAAATGTGGTAAACAAATATTTACCATATTTTTTAATTTATATGTTAGATTAATAATATCCTTATTGCATGCAAGATAACCTAATCTCCAACCAGTTAGTTGTTGAGATTTAGATAATGAATTAACAATAATAAATTGTTTTTTTAATTCATTAAATCCTAATAAAGAATTATTTTTTTCAAAAATTATTTCATCATAAACATTATCTAAAACAATTAAAGTTTTATATTTTAAAAGATATTTTTTTAAGCTTAATAAAGTTTCTTTATTTAATATTTTTCCACTAGGATTATTAGGATAATTTAAAATAATTAATTTTGTTTTATTAGATATTATTTTTATAAAATAATCTATATTTGGATTAAATTCATCATCACAATCAACAATATTTATTTTGGCATTTAAATAATTTAATATCTGTAAATATTCAGGATAATATGGTTTAAAAATAATTACTTCATCATTTTTATTTATTAATGAAGCAAGACTTAAAAATAACGCTTCTGTCGCTCCGTTAGTGATAATAATATTTTCATAATTATAATTTAAATCATATTGTTTATTTAATTTATTAGCAATGTTTTTTCTTAAAGATAATAATCCATAACTAGAACAATATTTATCATGATTATCTAATAACGAATTAATTAAAGCACTTTTAATTTCTTTATTAACTGGTAAATCACTTTCTCCATAAGTTAAAAGAAGAATATCTTTTATTTTTGAAAGATTTTCTTGATATAAAGACATTTGGCTAGTAGATAATAATTTTAAATTAGTATTGTATTTCATCATTAAAGAATATGATTTAATGGTGAATAATATGATTTTTGAAAAATATCAAGGTTGTGGCAATGATTTTATTATTGTTAATGGAAAATATAATTCTTCTTTAGCAAAAAAATTATGTAAAAGAAATATAAATATAGGTGCAGATGGATTAATTATTATTAATGATAATGTAATAAAATTTTATAATGCTGATGGAACAAAAGCTGAAATATGTGGTAATGGTCTTAGATGTGTTGGGAATTATTTATTTAATCATCATTTATTAATTAAACAAAAAGAAATTATATGTGAAAAACAAAAATATTTAATTAATGTAATAGATAATAATACTTTTAAAGTTGATTTTCCTTTAAATAATCCTAATTATAAAAAACGTCAAATAAATAAATATAAAGTGTATTTAATTGATGTTGGAAATAAACATTGTATTTTATTAAATTATCCTGCTAAAGAAAAAATTGCTAAAGAAATTATTAAATATGATAAAGAATTAAATGTATCTTTTGTAAAAATAATTAATAGGAAATTAATAAAAATCAAAACTTATGAAAGAGGTGTAGGTTTTACTTTAAGCTGTGGCAGTGCTTCTTTAGCAAGTAGTATTATTTTAAATAAATTAAATTTAATTGATCAAGAAGTAAATATTAAAGTTAAAGAAGGAAATTTAAAAGTTAGTTTAAAACAGGAATATTCTTTAATTGGCAGCAGTAAATTTGTATATAAAGGTGAAATAAATGAAAGAATTTAAATTGATTACTGCTTTAATAACTCCTCTTATTAAAGAAAATAAAATAGATTATATTGCATTAAAAAAGATTATCGATTATCAATTAATAAATAATGTTGATACTTTTGTTATTTTTGGAACAACAGGGGAAGGTAGTTTAATTTCTTTAAAAGAAAAAAAGAAAACAATAATTAAATTATTACAAGAATATAATATTCATTTAATTGTAGGTATAAGTAATATTTCTACTTATGATTCATGCAAAGAAATTAAATATTTTTCTTCTTTAAATATTGATGGATTTTTAGTGTTAACTCCTACATATATAAAAACAAATCAATTAGGATTATATAATCATTATTCTAAAATTAGTAAATATACTTCTAAAGATATTTATTTATATGATATTAAAGCAAGAACTGGACAAGATTTAGATTTAGAAACAATTTCTAATTTACAAAAAATAAAAAATATTAAAGGAATAAAATGCGCTAGTGGAGAAGATAAATTAAAGAATGTTATTAAATTAAAAACAAGATTTAAGATATTTTTAGGTGATGATTTATTACTTTTAAATGGTTTAGAAAATAATATTGATGGATTAATATCTGTTTGTTCTAACGCTTACTGTAAAACTATTAATAAAATTATATCTTTATATCAAGATAATAAAATCAATGAAAGTAAGGAATTATTTAATAAATATCAAAATTATTTTTCTTTGATGTTTAATGAACCAAATCCAATTCCAATTAAATATTTAATGCATAAATTAAATTATTCGACAATTTTTTATTCTCGACCATTGTATTATCCTAGTAAAGAACTAAAAAAATTAATTCAAGAAAGATATATAGAGGAAATATAAATGAAAATATTAGTGATTGGTAAAGGTAAAATGGGTAATATTTTAAAAGATATATACCCTAATGAAGTTATTGAAGAAATTGATACTATTGAAGAAATAAAAAAATATAATTCAAAAGTTGATGGAGTAATAGATTTTTCTCATTCTAGTTTGTTAAATGAAACTTTATCTTTATGTAAGAAAAATAAAATACCACTTGTTGTAGGTACAACAAATTTAACTAAAGAAAATTATGATTGTTTAGATAAAGTTAAAAATGATATTCCTATTTGTTTGGATTCAAATTATTCTTTAGGTATTATATGTTTAAAAAAATGTATAGAATCATTATCTAATTTTAGTTTTGATAAAATAGTTATTACTGAAACACATCATAAAGATAAAGTAGATATTCCTAGTGGAACAGCTTTATCATTAAAAAAATATTTAAGTAAAATGTTTAATAATGAAATAGAAATTATTGCTAATAGAAAAAGTGATTATGTAGGTATTCATCAAATTGATTTTATTAATCAAGGAGAAAGTATTTCTATTAAACATGAAGCATTTAATAGAGAAATATTTGCTAGAGGAGCACATTTAGCATTATCTATTTTAAAAGGTAAAAAAGCTTCATTATATGATTTTGGAGATATAATTAATGGTTGAAATAAATTTAAGTGAATATTTAAAAAATAAACAAAAAAAATCAGATACAGTCTTAATCTTTTCTAAAAAAGATCCAATAATTAATAAATTTAATTTAAAAATTATTGGTGATAATTCTTTTTCTTTTGTTAGAGATGATTATAATATTTTAAAATTATTTATTGAACAAAATAATTTAACTAATTATGAAATATTCCGTTTAAGTGTTAATCAAAAAGCTGACTTATTAGAATACGGAAATGATTATCGTATTGAGCCAGGCGCGATAATTAGAGAAAAAGTAAAAATAGGTAAAAATGCAGTAATATTAATGAATGCGACTATAAATATTGGAGCAGAAATTGGTGAAAACACTATGATAGATATGGGAACAATTATTGGTTCTAAAGCTAAAATAGGTGATTCTTGTCATATAGGCGCTAATAGTGTTATTGCAGGAGTTCTTGAACCTGAATCTAGTAAAGAAGTAATTATAGAAGATAATGTATTTATAGGCGCTAATAGTGTTGTTCTTGAAGGAATTAAAATAGGACATAATTCTATAATTGGAGCCATGACTTTAGTTAATAAAGATATTCCACCTAATTCATTAGTAGTAGGTGTTCCTTGTAAAATTGTTGGATTAGTAAATGAAAAAGTTAATTTAAAATGTCAGAACAATTTAAATCTCCGTTAGAAGAAATAATATATTTAAGAAGATATTTACATATTAATCCAGAATTAAGTTTTCAAGAATTTAATACTCAAAAATTTATTTTAAATTTTGTTAAAGATTTTAAATGTGAAATAAATGTTATTAAAACAGGAATAATGTTATATTTTGATTTAAAAAAAGAAAAAATAATTGGTTTAAGAAGTGAAATGGATGCTTTGCCAATTTTAGAAAAGACTAATGTTAGCTATATTTCAAAAAATAAAGGAGTTATGCATGCATGTGGACATGATGCACATATGGCTCTTTTATTATTAGTTAGTAAATATATTAATGAAAATTACGATAAATTAAATAATAATTATTTAATTGTTTTTCAACCTAGTGAAGAAGTAAGTGGTGGATCTAAATTAATTATTAATTCTTTGTTTTTTAATAATCATTTACCAAAATATATGCTTTCTCTTCATGTATATCCAACTTTAAAAAGAAATCAAATTTATTATAAAAGTGGTTCTTTTTTACCAATGTGTACAGAAATAGATATTATTGTTCATGGAAAAAGTACGCATGTTAATAATTTAAAAAATGGAATAGATGCCAATAAAATAGGTGTTTATATAATGAAAGATCTATATAATTATTTTGAAAAAATACCTCAAACAAAGTTTTTAATCGGTGTAATTGAAGGTGGAAAACAAAGAAATATTGTTAGTGATAATTTAAAAATAAAAATAACTTTAAGGAATTTTAATTATAATCAATATTTAAAACAAAAAAAGAAAATTATTGATTTAGTTAATAAATATAATCAAGATATAGATATTAAATTTAATGATGAAATAATCCCACTTAATAATAATGTTGAATTAATTAAATTAGTTAAAAATAAATATAAAATATATTTAACTAATAAAAAAATGATTGGTGATGATTTTTCTTTATACCAAACAAAATGTAAAATAGGATATTTTTTATTAGGGATTAAATCTAGTTTTTTACATGAAAATGATTTCT
>URVS01000124.1 GCA_900551385.1 uncultured Mollicutes bacterium
GAAATATTGATTTAAAAGATATGGGATGTAGCTGGTACTATAACTGGGGCAATAGTCCAAGTTCAGGTTCACAGTATCAGGGGATTGAGTTTGTATCTATGTTATGGAGAGAAACAGATGGCAATACTATTAAGAATAAAGTTCAGGGATTTGTAAATAAAGGATACAAATATGTTCTTGATTTTAACGAACCGGACTTAGGTGACCAGTGTAATATGACTGTTGACCAGATATATAATTTATGGCCAAGTATTATGAACGACAATATTAATGTAAGTTCACCTGTTACGGCAATTTGGCCAAAGTCTTCAAAGAATTGGTTCCAGCCATTTATGGAGAAGATTAATGCAAGAGATGATTTAGATGTTGATTTTATTTCTATTCATTGTTACCCGGATGATTGGGATGGTGGCGCAGAAATGGCAGACTGGTTTGTTAAAGAAGTTGTTGATTATGCTCACCTTAGAGGTGTTTCAGTTGAAGCTGAACTTGGTAAAGTTGGTGGACAAGAAGATTCTGTAGTTGCTGAATCAATGTATGCTGTACCATCAGAATGTGTTGAAATGGTACAAAAAACAGGTATTGATTGTTTAGCACCTGCTTTAGGATCAGTTCATGGACCATATCATGGCGAACCAAAATTAGGTTTCAAAGAAATGGATGAAATTAATCAAATCGTTGGTGTACCACTTGTTTTACATGGTGGATCAGGTATTCCAGAAGATCAAATTAGAAAAGCTATTTCTTTAGGTACTGCTAAAATTAATGTTAATACTGAATGTCAACAAGCTTGGACAAAAATTGTTAGAGAAGTTATTGCTAATGATCAAAAAGTATATGACCCTCGTAAAATTATTGGCCCTGGTAAAAAAGGTATTCAAGCTGTTGTTCAAGCTAAATGTGAAATCTTTGGCTGTATTAACAAAGCTTAATTAATTTTAATTAATTTAAATTAAAGCACCTTATACAGGTGCTTTTCATGTCTATATTTATTATTATAATAGTAGTTAAGGAGTTTTTATGAAAAGAAAGTCAATACTTTTTTTGTTTTTATTACTTGTAGGTTGTTCTACTACTAGTTCTTTAAATTCTTCTATTTCTAGTAGTGTTTCAAACTCAAATGAATCTAGTGATACTTTTCAAGTATAAATACTAATAATACAAGCACTAGTAATTCAATTTCTTCAAATAGTTCTAGTATCTCACAAAATAGTTCTATAATTAGTCATGATCCATATGAAGGAGATTATTATAAAAGTATTGATTCTTCTAAAACTGGTTTAGCTTTAAGAAGTGATCTTGCTAAATTAGTTACTGATACACATAAAAATTACACTACATATGATGGTTTAGCAAAAGTATATAAAACTACAGATGTTGATCCAAATAACCCAAATAATATTATTTGGTTTTATACTGGTGAATCGGTTAAGTTTTCTGGTTTTGGTGGCAATGTTGGCACTACAAATAGAGAACATGTTTGGCCTAAAGATAGTGGAAAAGCATTTCCAGCAAAAAGTGGGCCAGGAAGTGATGCCCATCATCTTAGACCACTTGAAACTCAATTAAATTCTACTAGAGGTAGTAAATCTTTTGATGAAGTTCCTCAAATTAAAAGTAATATTGCTCAACAAAATGGCTCAACTAATTATAAAAATTTATGTTATACGGCAGGTGGCTTTTTCTATCCAGGTGTTGGTTATAGAGGGGCTACAGCAAGAATTTTAATGTATATGCAAACAAGATGGGGAAATCAATATAATCTTCAATTTGTTGATGGGGCTGGTAGTTGTAAAACTATTGGTAAAATTTCTACTTTAATGAAATGGCATTTAACTGAACCTGTAACAAACCAAGAAATTAGAAGAAATGAAGAAGTATATAAAATTCAAGGTAATAGAAATCCTTTTATTGATCATCCAGAATATGCAACTAAAATTTATTGTAATGATGGAAAACCATATAATAATGCATTAAAAAATGTAGTTAACCAATATGGTGATTATTCTTCTAATCCTGATGATTCTAATAAAAGCGAATTAAAAGCTATAACTTTATCAAAAACTAATATTGATATGACTATAGGTCAAACTAATAAAATTGAAGTTATTCCTAATCCTAGTGATGCTTTATGTGATGTAGAATGGACTAGTGATAATAATGAAATTGCTACAGTTGATAATGGGGTTATTACTGCTCATAATGATGGAGAATGTAACATATCCGCTACAAGTAAAGATAATAAAAATATTAAAGCAATAGTTAAAGTTTTTGTTAAAAGTGTAAAAAATATTACTATTTCTGGAAAGCTAGAAAAAAATCTTTATCAAGAAGGAGAAAAATTTAATTCTAAAGGATTAATAATTACTGCTACTTATACAGATGATTCAACTAAAATAATATCTAATTTTGATTGCTTATGGTTAGATAGAAATACAAAAGAAGAAACATTAAGTGTTGGTACAACAAGTGTTATTTGCAAATTTGGTAATTTAGAAGAAATATATGAAGGAATTGTTGTTAATCAAGAAAATGAAAAGATATACAAATTAGTTAATGATAATACATCATTAAATAATAATGATAAAGTAATTCTTGTTAATGAAAAATTTAATGTAATTGCATCTTCTATGGAAAAAGATTATTTATCTAAAAGTAATGTAAACATTGAAAATAATTCAATAAAAGAGTTACCAAAAGAAGCATTAGTATTTACTTTAAAAATTACTAATAATGTTTATAATTTAGAAAATAATGGTAAATTATTAGGCTCAAGTAGCAAAAAAACTATGGTTTGGGATACCAATAATGATTGGCAAATAGAAATTGATAAAGGAAATGCTACAATAAAAAATAATGCGGGTATAATTTTATATAATTCTAGTGCACCAAGATTTACTACTTATGGTTTTGCAAATGCATCAATAGTCTTACCTCAAATATATAAATTATCTTAATCAAGAGAATCTATTTCATCAATAAATGATTGATAAGATGCATCACTTGGTAATCTAAAATCACCTCTTGGAGATAAAGAAACATTTGTTACTTTTACTCCATCAGGAATACAAGAACGTTTAAATTGGCTAGAGAAAAATCTTTTTATAAAAGACTTTAGCCATTTTTTTATTTCTTGAGAAGAATAAATATCTTTAAAAACAATTTTTGCTAAAAAATAAATTTTACTAAATGAATAATAATCAGTAATAAAATGATATAAGAAAAAATCGTTAAGCATATATGGACCAATAATTTGTTCTGTTTCTTGAATAATTGTATCGTTTTTTCCTGGAATTAATTCAGGAGAAATTGGTGTATCTAATACATCTTGTAAGACATTAGTGATTTTTGGATATTTTTTTTCTTTAATAAAATATGTAAACATTCCTCTTATTAATGTTTTAGGAATTGAACAATTTACAGCATACATTGACATGTGATCCCCATTGTAAGTTGACCAACCTAAAGCAATTTCGGATAAATCTCCTGTTCCAATGACTATTCCATTTACTTTATTAGCATAATCCATTAACACTTTTGTTCTTTCTCTAGCTTGAGCATTTTCATAAGTGACATCATAATTATGATTTTCATGCCCAATGTCTTCTAAATGCTGTTTAACGGCTTTAGAAATGTTTATTTCTAATAATGTATTACCTAATTCTTTTTCTAACGCTAAAGCATTATTATGAGTTCTATTGCTTGTAGCAAAACAAGGTAAGGTAATACATATTATATTTTTTTTATCATAATTTAAAATATCATATGCTTTGTTTAAAACTAATAAGGCCAAAGTAGAATCTAAGCCACCTGATAACCCTAAAACAACATTTTTACAATTTATAGCTTTTAAACGTCTTGCAACGCCGAGAGCTTGCATTAAAAGCACTTTATCATAATCTACTTCTTTTAAAGAAAAATCGTTATATATAAAAGGATATTTAGACATTTTTCTATTTAATAGAGTATTAAGTAATGCTCTTTTTGCTTGATAATGAACCACGATAAAATTATCATCTTGATCAGTTGAATAGGTTGTTAAATATCTTCTAGTATTTTTTATTCTAGAAATATCGATTGTTGCTTCTAACTTTGATGGAAAAAATAATTCAGATTCGTTAATAATGTCTCCACCTTCAAGAATTAATGAATGACCAGAGAATAATAAATCAGTTGTTGATTCTTCATAACTTGAAGAACAATAAATATAAACACATTCTAATTTTCTAGAAGCTTCTTTAACTAAAGTTCTTCTAACTTCATCTTTTCCTAATGTTTCATTACTTGCTGATAAGTTAACAATAATTGTTGCGCCTGAAGATGCATAATCTAAAGAAGGAGAATGACTAACCCAAGCATCTTCACAAATTTCACAACCGATAATTTCTTTTAAATAATTATCGTTTTGAAAAATAATTTTATTTCCAAATGGGACTTCTTCATTATCAATTAAAATTGTTGAATTTTCTTTGTTATAAGGAGTGAAATATCTTCCTTCATAATATTCTTTATAATTAGGTACATATCTTTTAGGAATAACAGCAAGAATTTTTCCGTTTTGAACACATACAGCGCAATTGTATAATAAGTTATTATTAACAATAGGCGCGCCAAAGAAAACAATAACATTTTTATTAAAAGTGAATTCTTTGATTTCTTTAATTCCTTTTTTTATTAAATCAAACATTGAAGATTGAATTAGTAAATCATTAGAAGTATAGCCACATATACATAATTCTGGTAATGCTAAAATCGCTAAATTTTTATTTTCAGCTTCTAAAATACTTTCTTTAATATATTTTATGTTTTCAGTAACATTTCCTACTTTAACTGGTAAAGAATACGCTCCAACATTAAGAAGACCATGAATATGATCTTGACTAGTTATAACTTTGTTTATGTGTTGTACTTTATTCTTTTTATCTATCGAAATTATGTTTGGTTGATAAATTTTATCAAATAATTCTTCAGATAATAAAACCATTTCACTATAACCATTTTTAGTAATGTGAATTGGTTGTTGATCTTTTGACAAATCTAATATGTCATTTGTTTTTCTTAAATCGGTAATTGGTATA
>URVS01000125.1 GCA_900551385.1 uncultured Mollicutes bacterium
AACAAATAATGAAAACTTTAATTTTTCAGTTATGGATAGAATTAAAAGTTTTTTTTAAATAAATATAGAAGTACTTTTTTCATAAACTTTTTTCTAATTTAATTCTAATTCTATTTTCTAATTTTTATGATTAATTTGGATTTTTAATTTTTTTTTAATTAATTTTTAAGTAGGAAATGCTCACTTGTATTTTTTTTAATCATTTCTTTAAACATAATTTCCACACAAAAATTTATATATTTAATATTAATATATTTAATTATTAATTTAAATAGCATTTATAGGTTACTGAAATCATGTCAAAAGTTAAAGTTTCTGTAATAGTTCCTGTTTTTAATGTTGGAGAGTATTTATCAACATCATTAGACAGTATTTTAAATCAAACTTTAGAAGATATTGAAATTATTTGCATTAATGACGGGTCAACTGATGATTCTTTAAATATTTTAGAATATTATGCTAAAAAAGATAAACGAATTAAAATAATCTCTAAAGAAAATGAAGGGCAGGGAACTGCACGTAATGTTGGGTTGGACAATGCTCAGGGTGAATTTATATCCTTTGTTGATGCAGATGATTTTATAAAAAAAGACATGCTTGAGAAATTGTATAATAAATCAGTTAATGGAAATTTGGATTTGGTAATGTGTAAAGTTTCTTCTTTTGATAATGAAACACATGTAATTGATGATAATTTATGGTATTATTCACTTAAATGTTTCAGCGGGTTTAAAAAAGAAGTATTTAATAATTTAGATACTAAAGAGTTCACTTCATTAATTTCAGTAACTCCCTACAACAAGTTATATCGAAGGTCTTTTATTGAAAAAAATAATATCAGATTTCCGGAAAAATATATATTTGAAGATGAAGTCTTTTTTTACAATGTTTATCTTAAAGCTAAAAGGATTTCTTTAATTGATGAAAACTTATATTATTATAGGACAAACAGAAAAGGTTCAACAGTTTCTAAAAGTCAGGATAAAGATTATATTGATGTTATTCATATTTTCAGATTAATTCGTGAATTATTAATTGAAACTAATTATATAAATGTCTATAAAAAACAGGTTTACAATAGATTCATCCATCTTATTTTATGGAGATTTAGCCAGACAGCTCCAAAATATAGAAAAAATTTCTTTAATCTGATGAAAAAAGAATTTAATGAGATATTGAATGATACATCAAAAGATTTTTCATTAAATGTTGATGAACTGGATTCTAAAATAAAATCAAGAACTTTAAAAGTATTAAATTCAAATAATCTTGAAGAATTTGAAAAATTGGATTCATATAAAACATTTTCAGTTATAATGGCATCATATAATAATGAGCAATATTTGGGAGATGCAGTTGAATCATTAACTGTTCAAAATTTTGGATTTGAACATAATGTGGAACTTATCATTGTTGATGATGGAAGTAATGATGATTCTTTAAAAATAGCTAAGAAATATCAGGAAAATTATCCTTATAATATTCAGGTAATCTCTAAAGAAAATGGCGGTCAGGCCAGTGCACGTAATTTGGGATTAAAATATGCTAAGGGAGATTATATAAACTTCCTTGACAGTGATGATAAACTGTCTCCAAATACATTTAATGCAGTTTATGATTTTTTAGTGAAAAATCCTGCTGCCGATGTCATATCAATTCCCATAACATTTTTTGACAACCAAAAAGGACCACATATTCTTAATTATAAATATAAAAAAGAAGAGATGGTTAATCTTTTAGATGAACCTGATTATCCTCAGCTTTCAGCTTCATCAGCTTTTATTAAAAGGGAAGCTGTTGGCAATTTAAGATTTAATACAAATCTTGTTAATTCTGAAGATGCTTTATTTATTAATAAAATTCTTATTGATAATCCGAAATTGGGTTTGGTTAAAAATGCCAATTACTTATATAGAAAACACTTTGATAAGTCATCTACAATTGACAATTCCCAAAAAAAGAAAGGATTTTTTACAGACAGGTTAAAATATTACTTTAAGGAACTAATTGAATATTCAGTTAAAAAATATGGTGAAACTCCAAAGTTTATCCAGTATACTTTACTTTATGATCTTCAATGGATGGTAAAAGTTGAAGAAATTGAGAATATTTTAACTAAAAGGGAAATTAACGAATTTTGGGAAGTTTTTTTAGATGTCTTATCTTATATTGATGGAGATATTATTAAAAACTATAAAACTTTAGATAATCATGTTCGTGAGTTTCTATTAACTATTAAACAATCTAATTTGACTGCTAAAACAATTAATGAATTGCAGCTTAATGACCGTTTAGGTATTCACAGGTTTTATATTGACATAGTCAATATAAAAAATGGTTTTTTAAACATATCCGGTCTTTTAATGAGTAATTTTAATCCGGACAATATTGAAGTAGTAGCTAAGTGCGAAAATAAGGAATTTATCTCTAAACGTTTTGTTTATCCTACAAGGAAACCATTAAAATTTTTATCAGTAGGGTATAAATTTCCTTATGATTTTGATTTGGAAATTCCAGTAGATGAAATTAAAGACAAGAAGTTATCTATAAATGTTTTAAATGATGATGAATCATTTAATCTTCCAATTACTTTTGAAAAGCATGCAAGATTATCAACTAGCAGTAATTACTTAATTAAAGACAATAATATTGTGGTTTTTAAAGATAATTCTTTTTATTTAACATCATATTCATTTATTAAAATGTTAAAATTGGAGTATAGGTGTTTGATGAAAATATATGATGATAAAGGTCCGTATTATACTTCTGCATTGGCTTTTAGATTAATTTATCTTATATTATATCCATTTTTAAGAAATAAGAAAATCTGGCTATTTATGGATAGGCGAAATGCGGCTGATGATAATGGTGAACAATTATTTAAATATGCACTATCTAGAAAAGATAATGTTAAAAAATATTTCACAGTTTCAGAGGACAGTAAAGATTATTCCAGATTAGCAGGCAAATATAAAAATGTTTTACCATTTTATTCAATAAAACAAAGGTTGATTTATTTATTTGCAGATAAAATAATCTCTTCACATCCTGATGAAAACATTTTAAATCCTTTTTATGCCAAAAATGGGGATTTATACAGTGGGCTGATTACATCAGAGAAATACTTCTTACAGCATGGAGTTACAAAAGATAACATTTCTAAATGGATTAGAAAATATGATAAGGATTTGTCTTTAATATTAACAGTTTCTTCTTTAGAAAGAAACTCATTTTTAGGTGAAGATTATAATTATTCTCCGGAAATTATTCAGATACTTGGATTTCCACGTTTTGATAATTTGGAAAATAATAATCTCAAAAAACAGATATTAATAATGCCGTCATGGAGAGAATATTTGCAAAAAAGTGAATTTGCTCTTAAAAATTCCAAATACTTTAAAGGATTAAATGATTTATTGAATAATGAAGAGTTAATTGGCTATGCTAAAAATAGAGGTTATAAAATAATTTTTAAACCACATCCAAATTTGGCAAAATTTATTCATTTGTTTGATTTGGATGAAAGCATTATTGCAGATGATAAAAAGACTTATCGGGAGTTATTTAATGAGTCAGAATTACTTATAACTGATTATTCATCTGTTGCTTTTGATTTTTCATATCTTAAAAAGCCAGTTATTTATTATCAATACTCAGATGACTACAACTTTGATTTGTCTGAAAGCTATTTTGATTATAAAACAATGGGCTTTGGAGAAGTTATTAAAAAAGAGGATGATTTAATAAAGCTAATTAAAGGTTATTTGGATAATAATTGTGAAATGAAAGAAGTTTATAAAAAAAGAGTTGATGATTTCTACAAATACAATGACCAAAATAACTCTAAAAGAGTTTATAACTGGATTTATGAAAATTAATTAACTAACGGATCATATTATGACAATTATGGATAATTTATTTGGAAATAAAAAAAAGCTTATTCAGGAAAATAAAGTTCTTAAACAAGAAGTGGAAAATTTACATAAAGAGATTGATTCTCTTAATAGTAAATATGAGAATATTCGTAAAATTAGAGCTAATGAGAATACTGCAGCCAGCTTTTATAACTGGTCTTATATAAATTATTATTTTAGAGATGATTTTGAGGAAAAATTCATGGAAATGATTGAAAATTTACCTAAAGAGTCAAAAAACTACTTTAAATGGCTTTTTTTAAGAAGTTTGGCTATTAATTATAACAGAAGAGAAACTTTATTTTTTGATGATGAATTGGAAAAACAAAAACAGTGGGAAGATTTTAAAATAAATAATGTATATAATGATAAAATAGGAAAATATAACTTTAAAGGAGGATATAATCTTCATGGGTTCATGGATTTAAATTTAAGTAAAGAGGATAAGAATTTTCTTGAAAATAAGGATATAATTGATGCAGGAGCATTTACTGGAGATACTGCAATTCCATTATCTGAAGTTACTCATAAAAATGTTTTTGCTTTTGAACCATTTGAAGAGTCTTTTAAATTATTAAAAGAGAATGTTGGAAGGAATAATATTTCAAATATAAAACCTGTAAACAAATCTTTAGGTAATATTAATGGTGAGCGAAGTTTATATTTAGCTAATGATAATTTTCAGGGAATTACATCTGATTCTGACTTAAGAAAATATACGGAAGAGCTAAAAGTTCAAGAGGTAACTGTTGATCAATTTGTCAAGGAAAATAACTTGGATGTTGGTTTGATTACTATTGATGTTGAAGGAGCGGAAAAAGATCTTTTAAGTGGAGCTGTTGAAACAATAAAAAGTCAAAAACCAATGTTGTTTATTAGTATATATCATAGTGTTGAAGATTTCTTTGAAATAAAACCGTGGATTGAGAATTTAGATTTAGGTTATAAATTTGAGATTATTAAAGAACAGCCTTGGACATTTATTGCAGATACTATTTTAAAATGCAAAATAGATGATGAATAATTGTTTTAAATATTTTTGCTCCATATATATTAAGACTCTTTACTCATGATTTACAAGTTATAAAAGTAGGTCTT
>URVS01000126.1 GCA_900551385.1 uncultured Mollicutes bacterium
CCACACAATGGTTGAAATGGTCTGCAGGTATGGATTCAACCCGGCTACCGGCCATAGTCATTGCCGGATAAGCTTCGAAACCTGCCATGCGCAGGAAAGAAATCAGAGTCCCTGCTATGTCTTTACATACTCCACAACGGTCTGTGTAATTCATTTGAGTGTTGTGCAGGGTAAATCCTTCTCCTTTGCCCATGGTGATCCCTGCATAACGGATATTATCTGCCACCCAATGGGTCAGAACAGCAATTTTTTCCATTTCATTCTTTTTACCCCGGATTAATTCATTCACTTTTTTCTGGGCCGGAGCGTATGTTGCAAAGCTACCATAATCTTCATTGGTTTTATAGAACCAGAGTGATTTGTCCTGCCAACAGGGGGTAGATGACATCATCAATTTCGGAGCAGCATCGTACAGATCGACCATATTGGGCTCTTTGCGGAAAGGCTGTATATCCGTTTTTGAAAAACAGTACAGTTTGCGGTTATCGGCAAAGCGCATGGAAGAACTGCATTCTCCCTGATAAAACTGAAACTGCATTTCTTTTTCTTTGGGGATAGAGACTTGGTATACTTTACGAAGGGTAGGCTGTTCACACCAAAAGGGTACGATGTCATAAAATTGACCCCGCATAGGGGGGATAAAACGGTCTTCGTCTGAATTACCGGATAAAAGTGCATACGTAAATCCTTTTTTGCTAATTTCATATTCGACGATATCTCCGGGTTTCAATTGCCCTACTTCAATCATGATCTGGCGGGCACCCCAGTAGATGGCTCTTGCCGGGGCCGTATAATCCTTGGCTTGAGATACGTCAAGCCGGACGGTATTGCCATTCGCTTTGTAAATATTGACATACCGGAATTCTGCAAAAGCCGTCAATGGATCATAGTCATAGCTGATGATCCGGTTTGATAATGCCCCTGCAACATTTTGGACCAGGATGGCTTTATAAACGGAAAAAGTACCGGAACCGGTTTCTGAGACCGTTACGGCCGTACTGTCCAAGAGGACGACTTCAGGATACGTACGGTATTTTTCTGCCTGAACAGTTTTTTGTCTCAATACCTGTTCTTGCTGTGCTATGGAATAACAAGAAGAGAGCAAGAGTAAGGTGCAGATCAGTAAATGTTTCATGTAGAAATCAAAATTTAATGAGTATTATTTTCATGTTTATTGTGTGCTAAAGATAATAATAATTTAGAAGTTGTAATATTTGAAAAGATTTACTCCTATTGATTAATTTTTAAAAATTAGAAAATATTGAAAAATATATTTTGTTATTCATTTCAATTTGCAGATTATATATTGAATACTTACCTTAAAATTATGTGTAAATGAATCGGATAGTTATTGTTTTATTGTAATAAAAATAATTCATCGGTAATTATTAATTGTAGAAATAACGGATATGCAGAATTTATAGATCCAAGCAAAAATTTTTCTAAGAAATTAGAATTACCTAAAGGCTTTAATTTTATTACTAATTATAATATAAATTGTTCAAATGAAGGGGTTTTATCATCAGGAAGCATGTATATATGTGATCAATATAATAATCTTTATAAAATAACCATATCTGTTGGGGTTGATACAATAAATGTATATTATGGAGAATAGTTATGATTAGAAAAAAAGGAAGCCTTATAATTGAAAACATGTTGGCAAGTGCAATAATTATGCTACTGCTTTTAGTTATTTGTCAATCAGTAGTATGTAAAGGTAAATGGCAGGAAATGAAAAAAAAGAAAGATGAATTTGAAAGAATTACTTATGCAGTAGAAGAGGAACTAAAATATAATTTAAGCATTGAGGAAGTAAAGGGCTTAGCATATAACAATATTATTTCTTTAGATAAAGATAATATTTTAAAACTTTTAACAATAGAGGGATTAGAAATGATTCAAAAAGGCAATGATATTGTAATTGTCGTTGAAGATATGGATAAAGATAGAATTAAAATTAATATCTGTTTAAGTGAAGAATGTTATGGCAATACTGTAGAAAGTAAAAGAAGTTTTGTAAAGGATAGGACAATGAATGAGTATTACAAGTAAAAATGAAGGCTTTACTTTATTGGAAATAATAATTTCACTTGGAATTTCAGTTAGTTTGTTATTGGTAATAATAAAGATTAATGCTGATATTATTGGTGACTATTGTAATAATTCTGAGGAAAGCATTTTAGAGGATAATTTTGATAATGCCATGCTTAATTTAGATAATTTAATAAATGGATATCTTGTAAGTGATATAAAGGTTGAAAACAATAAGATTACCATTAAATACGATGTTGATTTGGAAAAAAATTATTATAAAATTAAAAGCATTTATTTAAATAATAATAAGCTTATGATATCTACTATTAATCATGATTCCAATGGAATGAGTAGCGGACAAAATGTAATATTAAATAATGTTAAAGAGTTTAATGTATATATAAAAGAAGCTCTAATATATTTTGAAATAATTACAGATTCAGGAGAGAGCAGGATAAGATGTATATAAGAAAGATAGAAAAAGAGGCATTTATACTAGTTGAAACAATGATATTAACAGCAGTATGCATTTTAGTTTTAAGTATGTATGTAAAAAGCATTATATGGGATATTGAAAAAAGTTCATTATATTCAATGAATGAAGATTTACTTTATATGGATGAAGCTGAGCTTAAATTCATTGATGATGTAGAAGAAGAAATTAATAAAAATCAAGAATTAAAGGATAAAATAAAAGATAATGAATTAATTAAAGAATTAGAATATAGGTATACTGATGATGATTTGAGCTTTAAGATTACTAAAGGTATGATATTCCTTATTAAAAGTGAAAATAAAAATAAGCTATATAGAAAATTAAAAACTATTAACTTAGAAGAAGAGATAATAATTATTCCTGATTATTATAAAGCATACAATTTAACATATTAGGAGCAAGGTAATGATTAGTAAAAAATTGATTTTATTTAAGCAGTACTTTTTGTATGAAGGTAAAAAGTATACTATAGATGAATTTTTTAATAATATTAATGAAATTTATAAAAATCTAGAGATAATTATAGCAGAAGATGAAATATTTATTTCACAGTATAAACTAAAGGATAATAATGTAACGTTATTTTTAGACAATATTATGTTGAATAATCAAATTAATAATGAAAATATTTTAACGGATTACTATTATAATAAAAAGAAAAAACTATTATATTTATATTCATTAAATGAAGGAAAATATATTAATAAAATTGCCAATGATAAAACAATTGTTAAAGTTATTCCAATTCAATTTTACATAAGAAATATTTTAAAGATTATTTTATATAGAAAGCCAAAGGTATTGATAATTACAAAGATAGATAAAAATATATATGCAATTGTTTGTGAAAAAGGATGCATTACATATTCAAATATAATAATAAATGATAAAGATGTTTTAAATAATGAAATACTTAAGTTTTCTAAAGATATTGAAATTATTCTTGATAAAGAAGTTGAAGATTTTCTTGTAGATGAAATTAAGAAGTGTTATAAAATAAAGATTAAATCCATAGGGAGGAATATTAGTGAAAAAATATATAAAGTATAAAGATTTTTTACCATCTCACTATGTAGATAAAAATATAAGTAAAAATAAAAAAAACAATAAAAAAGCCATTTGGATGCTGGTTATATTAAACTTTTATATGTTACCAATGAATATAAAAAGCATTTTTCAGGAGAATAATTCCAAAGAAGTTGTTAATGATACATATTATGATGAAAGTGAAAAGCTTATAGAGCAAATATCAGAATGGCTTAAGGTAACATCTCTAGATATTGATTCAATAGAGGCTACAGGAAATAAAGGAATGATAAGTGTGCTTAATAAGGATGTATTATGTGAGGTAGAAAATCAGGGATATGAAATAATTAAAATTACCCAAGATAATTCTATTTATAAAGCAAATATAATTAAGGATGATTAGGGAATGAAAAAGGAATTAAAAGAATCAATTATAATTATAACAACAGTTACTTTTACCATAATACAACTTATATTTTATATACAGTATACTTTAACAGCTAATAAATCAACAACTTCACAAGTAACAAACGTATCTGAAATAAAAGATGAAGAGGTTAAATTTACAACTATTAATGATGAATTAAAAGTTTTAGATAATAGTTATATAAGTGATGCAAATTATATTGGTGATAGATGGAAAGTTAAAATTGTATTGGTAGGTAATTCAGATCAAATTACAAATTCATTAAATAAATTAAAAAATATGGAAAAATATACAATAAATGAATATAATATTGATGGCAAGAAAGGCAATATTGCAGTTGAATTGGATTTAATTAGGAAAAAATAGAGCTTTTTTTACTCTTATTACCGAAATAATTGCATTTCTTTAGTAATTTTGATAGAATGTTTTTGTTGTGTCATAAAACAACGAAAAACGTTATGACTATTAATTTATTTTAAAGGTCATAATAACTATGAATTCAAATTATTTTGGAGGGAAATATATGATATCAGCAGGTGATTTAAGAAAAGGTACTACTTTTGAGCATGAAGGACAAGTTTACACAGTTATCGATTTCTTACATGTTAAACCAGGAAAAGGAGCTGCGTTCGTTAGAACTAAGTTAAGAAACGTTATATCTGGAGGAGTTACAGATACAACTTTCAACCCAACAGCTAAGCTTCAAGAAGCAATAATAGAAAGAAAAGAAATGCAATATTTATATTCTGATGGAGAATTATACTACTTCATGGATCAAGAAACATTTGAACAAATTCCATTAAACTATGAAAAAGTTGAAGAAGCTATAAAATTCTTAAAAGAAAACATGTTTGCAATTATCAAATTCTACAAAGGAGAAGCTTTCTCAGTTGAAGCACCAAACTTCGTTGAATTATTAATTACACAATGTGATCCAAGTGTTAAAGGTAATACAGCTACAAACGCTATGAAACCAGCAACATTAGAAACTGGAGCACAAGTTAACG
>URVS01000127.1 GCA_900551385.1 uncultured Mollicutes bacterium
TCTTATTATTTGAACTGGCTTTAAATGCCGGGCCGCATCTTTCCACCTTCGAATTACCGAGCCGGATTTATACTTTACAGGAGCGGGCGAGTGGAGAGGGGATTGCCTCTGCATTAGGTAAATTGGGGGCTATTATCGCTACCTTTATTATCCCTCCGTTACTGCAACTCGGGGGAGGTAAACTGGTTTTAATCGTAGCGATCGCTGTGCTCGTATTGGGAGGAGTGATTACCCTGCTTGTCGGACCTTTGGTATTGAAGCATTTACCGGAGAAAGTTTAATTGTTAAATTATAAAATTTGAAACTATGTTTAAAGCGATGTTGATTGCCGGGGCAGGAGGATTTATCGGTACTTGCCTGCGTTATTTGGTAGGTAAATTAGCTCATTATGTTTTTTCTTCTCCTGAAGATATATTTATATTTGATGTAGGGCATCAATGCTACACTCATAAAATACTAACTGGTAGGGCAAAAGATTTTACTACATTAAGAAAATATAATGGATTATCGGGTTTTATTAATAAAAAAGAATCTGTTCATGACCAATGGGAATCTGGTCATTCTTCTACTTCTTTATCGGCTCAATGTGGCTTTTTATTAGCTAATAAAGACAAAAAAGTAATTACATTAATTGGCGATTCTTCTATTGCTAATGGTATTTCTTTTGAAGCTATGAATTATATGTCTACAATAAAAGGACAAGCTCCAATTATTATCTTAAATGATAATAAAATGTCTATTTCAAAAAGTGTAGGAGCAGTATCTAGATCATTTTCTAAATTAAGAAGTACAAGAACATATCAAGCTATTAATAATTTTTTTGTTAGAATTACTCCTCATAAATTAAGAGCGGTTTTTCATAGAATTAAAAGATCAATTAAAGGTTTAATTCTTAAAGAAAATCTTTTTGAAGACTGGGGTTATGATTATATGGGCCCTTATGATGGTAATGATTTATCGGTTTGTATTAAAACGTTAAAAGCTGCTAAAAATTTAAATAAACCATGCGTAATTCATTTTATTACTAAAAAAGGAAAAGGATATAAATTTGCTGAAGAAGATAAAGATGGAACATATCATTCAGTAAGTAGTTTTGATTTAAATAAAGGTGTAGTAAATAAGAATGACATTACATTTACTTCTATTGCCTCGAATATGATTGAAAAATTTATTGTTGAAAAGAATTATTTTATTATTAATCCTGCTATGATTAAAGGAACAAATATAGAAAATCTTATTCAAAAATACCCTAATAATATTATTGATGTAGGTATTGAAGAAGAACATGCTACCGTAATGGCATCTGCAATTGCTCAACAAAATAAAAAAGTTATTTTAATGTTATATTCTACTTTTGCTCAAAGAGCATATGATTATTTTTTAAATGATATTGCTAGAATTAATGCTCATGTAATAATTTGCCTTGATCATGCTGATTTAGTCAGTGGTGATGGCTCAACTCATCAAGGTATATATGATATTAGTATGTTTAATTCAATGCCTAATTTTACAATATTATCTGCAAGAAATGGTAAAGAATTAGAACAATTATTTTGTTATGCAGATAAAATTAAATCTCCAGTAGTAATTAGATATCCAAAAAATAAAACTAGTATTAATGAAAATTGTTTGCTAGTAGAAAATGTTTCTTGGGAAATTGTACAAGAAGGTAATGAATTAACTATCTTAACTTATGGAGAAAATGTCGATTATGTTTTATCTTCAATTAAAGATTTAACTTATTCTATTGAAGTTATTAATTGTAGATTTATTAGACCATTTGATGAAAAAATATTAAATAAAGTGTTACAAAGTAATAGACCAATTTTAATATATGAAAACGCAATAGGTATTGGAGGTTTTACTTCTTCAATTTATCGATATTTAATAGAAAATAATTATAAAAATAGAGTTAAAAGTATGTGTTTAAATGAAAATAATATAGTGCCAGTTGGTGATATAGAATCAATAAGAAAATATTTTTCTTTATCAAAAGAAGATATCATAAATAATATAAAGGAGTTATTGTAATTATGGAATTAAATTTATGTATTGAAAAAATAATTTATTATGCAGAAAAACATTTAGATTTAGATGAATTAGATGCTTTATATTTAAAAAATATTATTTTTAATAAATTAAATATAAATGAACCAACATCTTTATCATTTGATAAAAATGAAATTGATAATTTAACTATACCAGATATTTTAATTAATGAATTAAAAGAATCATTATTAGATAATCAATTTGATAATGTCGATAATCTAATAACTCAAATAATGGGACTTGTTTCACCTCTTCCAAGTATAATTAAAAATAAAATATATGAATTAGAAAAAGAACAAGTTGGTAAAGGACTTGATTATTTATTTGATTTACAAATAAAAAATGGTTATATTAAAAAAACCGCGATTGAAAAAAATATTTATTTTAAAAAAGAGTTTGAAAATAATTTTTTAGAAATAACAATTAATTTATCAAAACCAGAAAAAAACAATAAAGATATTGCTAAATTAATTTCTAAACCAGTTTCAAAAAAATATCCAAAGTGCTTATTATGTGAAGAAAATTTAGGTTTTGGAGGAAATGATAATCATCCATGTAGAACAGATATTAGAATTTTGCCAATCAAATTAAATAATCAAGATTGGTTTTTACAATATTCTCCTTATGCTTATTTTGATCATCATTCTATAATTATTAATAAAGAACATCGCCCAATGGTAATTAATCATCAAACATTCAAAAATTTGATAGAATTTGTTGATAAATTTCCAATATTTTTTGTTGGTTCAAATGCTGATTTACCAATTGTAGGTGGTTCAATTTTAGACCATGAACATTATCAAGGTGGATTACATTTATTACCAATGTTTTATTCTCATGATAAAAAAGTTTTAATTGATAACGATATTAAAGTATCTATTTTAGATTGGTATAATTCTGTAATTAAAATTGAAGGTGAAGATAAAAATAAAGTACTAGATTTTGCTAATAAAATATTTGATAATTGGATTAAATATGAAAATAAAGAATTAAATATTATTCCTTTTGAAGAAAAAAGATGTTCAACTGTTACCCCTTTAGCTAGAAAAGTTGGTAATAAATATTTAATGTTTTTAATTTTGAGAAATAATCGTACTAGTGAAGAATATCCAGATGGTATTTTCCATGCTCATAAAGAATACCATAATATTAAACAAGAAGGTATTGGCTTAATTGAAGCTACTGGATTATTTATTTTGCCTCCTAGATTAAAAAGACAAATGCAATATATAGAAGAAATTTTAACTTCTAATGATAATCTTGATATTTATTATGAAAAAAATCCTGATTTAATTATTCATAAAGATATGATTAATGATTTATTAAAAATGAATTCTAGAAATCAAACACCAGAAAATGCAAAAAAAATAATTAACGATAAATTAGCAGAAGTATGTAAAAATATTTTATTTAATACAGCTGTTTTTAAAGATGATGAAAAAGGAAATAAAGCGTTTGAAGAATTCATTTTATCTATTAAATAATTTTTTCTAAAGTTAATTTTATTCCATCATTATTGTTATCTTCTAAAGAAATTAATTTTGCTATTTCTTTTATTTTTTCTTCGCCATTTTTCATAGCGACACTTATTCCTGCATATTTTAATAATTCTATATCATTATCAGCATCTCCAAATGCAATAATATGTTCTTTATTAATATTATAATATTCAGCGATTTTTTTTAATGCTTTGCCTTTATTTGTGTTTATATGATATATTTCAGATATCTTTAACCATTCGCCTGACCAAAACCTTAATTTGATATTATCATATTTATTTATTGCTTGTTCTATAATTGGATTGTATTTAGGATCTTTTACTTTAATTAACATGGTCATTGTATCTTGAAATAAATTATTTTCAATTAAACCAATATGCACATTCATACCTTGAGTAGAAAAATAAGGTTCTAATGTTTTATCTTCATGTAATAAATAAATATCATCATTAGTTTCTAAGATGATGTTATCAATATATTCATAAGTAATATCATTTATTATTTGCTTAATTAATTTATAAGAAAAAGAGAAACAATATTCTTCAATATTTTCTTTCCCAGGATAAATATACGCGCCATTATAACAAATAATAGGAGTATTAAGTTTTAATTCTTTGTAATATGAAATAATTCCTCTAATAGGTCTACCAGAAGAAATAATGATTTTATGGCCTTGAGATGCCAATTTTATTAAATAGTTTTTTGTAAGATTAGATATTTGGTTGCTATTATTTAATAATGTTCCATCCATATCTAACGCAATTAGGTATTTTTTCATAATTAATTAAATATATTTTATTGATGATTTATCGTATAATTGTTTTTATTTTAGGTGTATTTTTATTATCTTTTGGTTTATCAATGATGTTAATTTATTTGTCGTTATTTTCTTTAGGCTTTGATTTTAATGGATATTTGGAATATATGTTTTCTAATTATTCATTTTATTTAATTCCTATTGGTTTATTTTTAATTTGTTTAAGTTTATTTTTTGATAATAAATGGAAATCATTTATAAATAAAAGAAAGAACAAATAAAAAGTGGTTTATTTAAACCACTAAAGATTAAAGCTTAATCGCACTGATTGCACGTGCTTGTTTTGAATGGGTATTAAATTTAAAATTATCAATACCAACTTCTTTTAAGATCTTTTTAGCAGTTTCTTCTGCTTTTTCCATTGATGTTGATTCAACTTCTAATTCGTAATCAGTAATAGAATTGTTTTGACCATAAATATTTTCGTCTAAACAAAGGACACCATCATCAAGTTCTAATTCGATTCTTGAAGTTTTTAAACTTGCTAAGACTTTTAATTCACGAGTATTGAATCCACATATTTCGAGGAAGTTTTTAATATCACCTTGAGGGAAAATACCATTATCTTCTAAATCTGAATATTCTCTCCAAGTAATATTTTGATTTTTTTCAAGTA
>URVS01000128.1 GCA_900551385.1 uncultured Mollicutes bacterium
GGGGATTTTAGACAGCATCTGAACAAATATGATGTATGACATCATATTTGTTCAGATGCTGTCTAAAATCCCCTGCATGGCTAATTTCATAATCTGCAAATATATCTGCTGAATCGCAGCCTTTGCTGTAATAAGCTGTAAGCATATCCGCTGTGACAGACTTTCCAAAACGACGCGGTCTGCTGTTGCAGATAAACGCCTGCTTTGTATTGATCACTTTATTGGTATACGCAAGCAAACCTGTTTTATCAATATAAATTTCTGAATTTAACGCTGTCTCAAATGCACTGTAATCAGGATTAAGAAATCGTCCCATGTGTCATGCTCCCTCTGTATTGTCTATTTCCGTGTCTTTAAAATGTTTATTCTGCAATTATACAATTTACACTATGTCTTTTCAAGGTGAACTATGATACTGTCATTTCCTTTTCACGATTTTCATTGTACATTATAGACGTTCTATTTCGAGTTAACTCTGTCCCAAAATGTCCCTTTATCTCTATCATATTAACATTGGGTAATCCTGATCTTTTCCCCGACTTCAGCATTTTCATATTTTTCTTTTCCTATATAAAAAATACTTGCATATCCCGATGTACTGTCTCTTCCTTCCACCGGATAATGATATATCATGCATGAATCATCCGATGCTCCTGCATCCCTGCTTTCTGCCTTAATCGGAATTTTTCTATCTACAAATATCTCAATGTAATGACTTCTTTTAGCAATTCGATAATTCGATATATTTATGACTGCCGTTAAAATAAAGAAAAAAATGAGCAAAACCATGGCAATATCAATTGCATATGACATGGCAGGTAATATATAAGAACAAATACTGCATAACACTATAAGGACTATGAGTGGAAAACACTTTTTTGTGCTTTTCTTCACACACGCATTTTTATTTTGCTGTATTTCTTCACTCGTATATTCTCGTACAACAAGATTTCGCTTTTCTTCCTCTGTAAATTTCGAATCACCATTTTCTATTATCATCCGTTTCGCCGCCTCATTCTTCTCTTAAAGCAAATTTTACAAATTGGCCGTTCTATATATATACATATAAATAGTATAAAACATAACAATACATTTATCCAAAACAAAATTTTGCTGCTCGTTTTCAATAAAGCTGCTAAATAAATACATTCAAATATAAAAAACAACATTTTTATCCAGAAAAACTTTATACGAAACTTCTTTCCATCACGATATAATTGCCAACATTCATTTACAGAAAGTTTCAATGCATTTTCCTTTAAAAAAAGTTTTTCGGTATAATTTAATGAATAATTCACAACCCAGATTGCGGCTACCAGCCCCATTAACACACTTATGCAAGCCAACATTCCACTCGGCAAATGATAACTTGCTTTTCCAAGTACTGGATACAAAAAAATGCCTATAATACCTCCATAATATCCACCTTTTCTTGCTCCTTTCTCTGCATTTTTTGATGTTTCTCCACCATCAATACAATAAACACACTCGTCTCTAAAATCATAATAATACAATATTTTTTTTCTTCTATTATTACATATCAATACATACTTTCTCATCATATCTCCATTACTTTAATCATTTTTTCTTTGAATTTCCTTGTTAAATTGCATTTACATAAATCCTTTACTGCTGCATCCTGTAAATTTGTTCCTTCTTTTCTCATGCTAGCGAAATCAAGAATACCGCCTAAAATTGGTAATCCAATTTTGCATCCAGTAGCGACTTTTCCTAATGTACTACCATATTGGGCGAGTACTCCAGTTGTATCCGCCACATTAGGGTTTAGTACAACAAATGAAGACGCACTTTCTGGTTCCTTGGCAATTGCCGTTGCAGTATTAACAAAACTGGCAAATGAATTTAATGTAGCACCGCTTGCCTCAAATATATTAGTGAGCATTTCATCACGAACTTCATCCTTTAAGTTTCCTCGTAAACTTGAAATAAAATTATTCCAACTATTTTCAACAACTTTCTTACCTTCATTAGTCAAATCTATTATTCCTAATGTTTTTAACACAGTTTCTATATCATTTTTATTAATTGCATTATTTTCAGTGGAAACAGAATCAACAGTAATATTAGTTAAAACTTTACCAAGTTTATCATATATATTTATTTGTGAATTTTGCTTAATGGAATTTAATAATTTATCTTCAGTAGAAATGGTTTCTTCTGTGGTAAATCCATTATTTAAATCTTTACCAATGCTGTAGAAGCTGATAGCTAAATCATTTATAAATCCATGAGATTCTTGTCTTAAATCAACTATGCATATATCAGGTTTATTTATGGAGTTTTTTATATTTTCTATTTGAGAAGGTGTAAATTGTGCACTACCTGAAATATTTAAATTAGTTAAATCTCTAAAACGATTTGGAAGTCCAGTGATTGCATCACTATCTTTCACAATTAAAGTTTCATTTTTATTGCTAAAGGATATTGGAAAGGCTGATACTAATTGAAAAATTAGTAAAACGTATAGAAAAAGACTGCAGAATTTTATAGTTTTAATTTTCATATTAAACCTCCTAAATTATATTTATAAACAGTATTATTTTTTGTTAGGAAAAAAATATTATTCTTTATAAATTTTTATATGCATAATATAAAGATGCCTGGGCAATATAATAGTGTAAACAGGAGATAAAAATAAAATTCGCAAAGAAGGATTTTATTTATACTCTTGTTTATATAGACCGGTAGCCAAAGGAGGAATCTGTAATGTCAAATAAAGCATTAGTTCCAGAAGCAAAACAAGGTTTAAACGCATTCAAGAACGAAGTAGCAATGGAGTTAGGAGTGCCATTTAAAGAATATAATGGAGATTTAACTTCAAGACAATGTGGTTCCGTTGGTGGCGAAATGGTTAAGAGAATGGTAGAACAATATGAAAGTGGGTTAAGATAAGCCACAACGGTATGAAATCACAAGAAAAGGTCAATGCCTTGAAAGGATGGAAACTGAAATGGATGAACCACCAAAAAATTGATTTATCATTACAAAAGGGAAGATGCAGCAATGCATCTTCTTCTTTTATAAATAAATTTAATCTAATACAATATAATTAAAGTCTACAGTAAGATCTTCAAATACTTTTTTTTCTCTATGTTGACAGGTGAAAATTATCTGCTGTCCATAGTCTTCCTTTAATAAAAGGTTTAATACATTTTTTAGCTTGTTATCATCATATTGAATAAATGCATCATCTAAAAATATAGTAATATCCTTCTTATTAAAAATCATTTCAATAAATGATAATCTAAGTGCTAAGAAAAGTTGGTCCTTTGCTCCATTGCTTAAAAGTTTATAGTCCAGTAGAGAAGAATCTTTTATCAAATTCATTTCATATTCATCAGAAACAAGAATATTATTATATTCTTTATTACAAATTGCATTATATTTTTTTAACAATTTTTCATTTAATTCAGGGCCAAAATCATCTCTTATTTCTAAATAGGATTTTTTCATCATTTCTCTAGCTAGTTCACCCGCTTTTAGTTTTTTCTTAAAATCATCTATTTGGTAATCAATATTTATGATATCTTCTTCTATTTCAGCTAATGATCTTTTACCATAAAAAGAACTTTTTATATTGTTTTCTAAAGTTATTATTTCCTTTTCACAATTTAAGAGGTTCATATTATTAGTATCTATTTCTTTTTCTATTTTTTCTTTTTTTTCTAAAATGGTAAGCTTATTAAAGTCAGAATTCATATTTATTGTTTTCTTAAAGTTATTAATTACTTGTTCATCCCATAGGTTGCTATGGGATGATTTTATTTCATTAATTTTCTTTTCTAAATACATCTTTTCTTCAGGGCTTTCAATATTACCTACCAATTGAAGCTTCATTTGTAATAACTTGATTTCTTCTTTTTTTTCATTGATTTTTTCTTCAATAATTTTCTTATAATTTTTATTTTTGTAGTATAGATTTATTTTTTTAAATAAATCTTCATAATCTTCTGCACCAAAAAGTTGTTGCATATTATCTAGGTTGTTCTCTATGGTTTTTATTTCTTTGGAAAGTCTATAAAACTTATAGTTTAAGCTTTTTTCATTGAAAAACTTATTGTAAATATAAGCTAAAGCTATGCAGAAATCTAATGATATAATAATTATTTTGTATTTGAAATTTATTATTATAAGAACATTAAGTAATAAGAGAAAAATGCCTATATATTTTTTTCTATAATTTAAAACTTGTGTATCAGCATAAATATTTTTTAGTTCATTAAGCTTATGTTCATAGGTTACAAAAATATTTTTTAAATTATCATCCATATTTTCAATGATAATTGAGTTATCTATATTTTTTTGTAACTGTTGTTTTTTATATTCCAAATTATTTATTTCCTTTTGTAATTTATTGATTTTATCTTTATATGAATAAAATTGAATTTCTTTATTTTTAAATATGCCGTACTTATTTTTAAGTTCTTCAATCTGGAGATATTTTTTATACATCAATAGATTAGAAGCTTTTTTATTTAATACACTTTGATGTTTTTTTAGTAGTAGGAGTTTTTCTTCTTTGGTCATATTATTTTCATGTGTTTTATAGTATTCTATTTTTTCTATTTCTAATAATCCCCTTTTTTCCCTAGCCACATCAAGACTACCGTTTTTTCTTATATTTGTTATGGATTTTATATATTGATTTATCTTTTCAAATGACTTTTGTACCGTTACTTCATCATCATTGCTAGCTGTAAAATTTATTATTTTGTCAAAAATTTTTTTATCGTTATCTCTTTTGATTTCTACAGCCAATTGACCAATAAACAAGGTTTTGATGAAGGTTGACCTATTGACAGCAAGTATTTTTTCACCAGGTTCATCACCATAGATATCACTTAAATCTTCTCCAGTCAAAGAATCTATGACTTTGATTTCATCATCTTTTTTTGTTTTACCAAAACTTCTGATTATTGTATATGATTAAGGCTTCT
>URVS01000129.1 GCA_900551385.1 uncultured Mollicutes bacterium
TTTTAACAGTCATTTTAGAATTATTTTCTAAAATTATATTTTTTTACAGCTCCTTAATATTATTCAGGTAATATAGATTGATCCATATTTAATTGATATAAGAATCCACCTTTACTATCATTCCATTGAAGTACTAATAAATAAATTTTTTCATTAAATTCAAATACACATTGTACACTTCCTGAATCTGAATTACCTAATTTATTAGTAGAATCTTTAGTGTTAATATCTAATGAAGTAATAAAATTACCATTCCAATCAAAGACATTTATAGTTGTAGCATAAGTTCCATCTTTACCAAATGTTTGATAAATATAATTACTATTTGATGTTGTTGATTGATATTCTAAAGTTGAATGAGTTGTATTTTTATTTAATGTTGCAACTAATTTATATTCGTTATCAAATATATAAGATTTATTTGATTTATATGAAACTACATATTGATTAGTAACTGCATTATATGAAATACCAGTAATATTAGTAGAATCATTACTTGAAGTAAAATCAACTTTTGTATTTTCTATTTTTAAAGTTTCAGCATCTAAAGTAACAATACCTTTATCATTAGTAACAAATAAGATTTTTCCATTTGCGTAACATAAATTACCCGCAGTTTGTAATTTCCATTCTTCAGTTGTTGAACATTCAAATTTTTCACTAATTAAAATAGATTTATTTGTAGTTAAGTCATATTTTTCAACATAACCAGATTTTGATCCATCAAAAGTAGTTACACCAATATAAGCATATTTACCATCACTAACAATATTTTGAGTTAAGCATGAACCATTAACTAAATGTTTTGACATAATAGGTGAAGAAATAGTATATTTAGCCTCAAGATTATTATCTTTACATTTAGATAAATATTCACCTAATGATAAACTTTCATAAGTTACAAATGAAGAAATATCATATTGTACTTTGTAAATAGCAGTGCTATAAGCACCCCATAACATACAACCAACATATAATTCTCCATTATATTCAATGATATTTTGCAGTCTATCTTGTCCACCTACTCCTCCAGTACCCAACTCATCAGTTCCACCAACAATAGAAAATTCATTAATTTTATTTCCATTCCAATCATATAAAGATATATCAAATTGATGTCCACCATCTTTACTATATAAAGCATAAATATATTTATCATTGCTATATGTATTTTGTAATTCATTACCATTTAAATTATCTAATGTAATAACTTTGTCATCAATTTTATTAAGTTTTCTATCATAAAAATGCATTTCATAATTATTATTCATTTTTTTAGTAACAACTACATATTCTTGCATATATTTATTAGCTTCTAAAGCAACAATTTTATCAGTATAATCTAATCCAGTGAATGGACTTACAAAATTTTCATTTATTTCCATAGTAGTTGGATTAACAGTTAATAAACTACCATCAATTTTAGTAATATATAATAAACCATCAATATAAGCCATGTTACCTGCATTTTGACAATTCCAATCAGCTTCACTAGATAAATTAAAAGCTTCTGATTCACTAATTTTTTCACCAGTAATTAAATTATATCTAACAACTGCGCCTTTTTGAGCACCACCAGGTGACATAACATAATATACATCATCACCTATTAAGCAAGCTCCTTGCATTAAACTACCAGCTTTAGATGTAATATTAGTAATTTTATCATATTTAGTAATATTATAACTTGGAGATATATTTTCTTCTTGGCATCTAGTAACATATTCACCTAAAAGATATTTTTCTTTTACACCTTTACTAGCCAATTTAATATTATTAATTTTTAATTTAGAATCTTTTTTAAATTTTAGTTTAATATTATTATCACCTTTTTTAAGTTTTAAATTAGGAATATTAATTTCTTTATAAACATTACCGGCTTTTTCTAAATCAATAAAATTACCATAACCGTTTAAAGATATATCATTGTATTCAACAGCTTTATTATTAATAAAAATACTAATATTATCATTTAATAATAAATCTTTAATATTATAATTATTATCACTAATTTTATTAAAATCAAAATTAGCTATATCCATTATTAAATTAGTAGAACATATCTTACTTGTATTAATATCAAAATTAATTACATCATCTTTTTTAAAATCACCTATATAAGATGTAGGTTTTTCATTAATAAAATCATTACCATTAAATAAATATGATTTACCATTTTTAATAGTGCTAATAGAAGATAAATCAATAGTTTTAGCAACATAAGCTTCAACTTTTAATTCAACATTAGAATTATTTTTAGAAGCAATATTTAATATTTGTTCATTACCAAATTTAACAGTTTCACTAGAATTAGAAATAATTAGATCTTCATTATTTAATGACACTTTATTATTAGATTCATATTCAGCCCTTACTTCTAAAGAAGCTTGTGAAATAGTAGATCCATCTTCAATAAATGAATCACCAACATTAACTAATCTAATTAATTCTCCATTATCATAATTAGATGCATTAGCAACAGTTAAATTAATTTCACTAGTAACAATTTCACCTTCAATTTTATATGATAACTTCATTTTATTATCTGATGTTTTCAATGGATTAGTATTATCAATAATTAAGAAATCTTCATCAAATTCTTTTTTACTACCATCATTATAAACTACATTACCAGTTATACCATCTTTAGAAAATTTTTCACCTTCTTTATAATAAACAATATATGGATTTGTAATAAATTCTAATTTAATTGGTTTAACTTTTTCTAATTTGACTGCAAAATCAAAACTAAATTCTTTATGAACAAATTTAATAACTCCACCATTAAGAGCAAAATCATCTGGCACAGTCATTTCATATTGTTTAGAAGATAATGTTTCTTCAATATTTTTATCTTTACCAATAGAATATATA
Organism: uncultured Mollicutes bacterium; assembly: GCA_900551385.1. Classification (GTDB taxonomy): domain Bacteria; phylum Bacillota_I; class Bacilli_A; order RFN20; family CAG-449; genus CAG-449. Next base: position 2,875 of record URVS01000129.1, read on the forward strand.
CCTACTACTTCAAAATCATCCTTAGTTGGATTAGCTTTACCATTATCAAAATATTTAAAACCATTTTTTAATCTAGCTTCAATTTTAATTAAAACAGGATCAGTAGGAATTTCTTCAGTTGGTTTAGAAGATGAGGAAGGCTTATTTGCATTAATTTTATCAACATAAGCATTATATCCTAAATAACTTCCAAGAGGTATTGCACCTAAAGTAATAACTAACGCACTAAAAGCACAAATCAAAGAAATCTTTTCAATTTTTTTCTTTTTCATTATTCTTCATCCTCCTTAATTATATTTTTTCTAAATAACATATAAATCCAGAATAAGCAACCAAAGCCAACTAAAACATCTAAATCCACTAATACAGCTCTCCACCACATCCATGGTTCAATAGTTGTTGTAGAAATAACATAACTCACTCCATCTTTACTTGGATCATAAATTGATTGAGCGTACATTGAATTTAACCAGCTCCAAGTTACATGATGAGCAACCTCTCTAAGACGATATTGAAGTCTATTACTTGAAGAAGTTGAATATTCTAAAGTAAATGGTGTAGATGAATTATTTAATTTACATCCCATACCTAAATCAGATCCACCTCTAATACCATGATCAACATTCATAAATCTATTATCATTAGAAAAATCTGAAATAATAGCCCCATTAAATTTCCATTCAGTACGAGTAACTCCACTAATTAAAGCTTCACTACCACCTGTATAACAACCACCAATTCTACCATAAGTTGTCATAAGTCCATTTACCATACCTGTTTTAACACTCTTTTCAAATGCTTTTAAATATGTTTCTCTTAATGTTTGTTCAGTACACCAGGTATACATAAACATTCTTCCTATTTCCATGTCATTAAGAACAAAATGTTTTAAGTAAGCATATCTTCCAGTATTTTTAAGACCTTTACTAACATTATAAGCCATTTCACTAGTTATAAATGTATCTTCAGAATAATATTCAAAATTTCTTCCACCAAATGGAGATCTATGTATATTACATCCAGGAGCCCAAGTTCCACTGACATTTAACGATGCCATATCTGCTCCATAAGATAAACCAAATTGATAAGCAAGTAATTTACTCCAAGTTTGTGCTAACATTGTTTGAGATGGATATCCTGTACCTCTAGGAGCATATGTAAATCCTCTAATTTGAGAAGGACCATCAAATTCAGCTAAGAATGGTTTACCAATACTATTAAGAGCGCTTGTACCATATGAAGGTCCAATCATTGTAACAATTTCTTCAATACTTAATTGATCAAGAACTTTTTCCCAATCAGGATCATTATAATCTTTACCAAGTTTTAAACCAAGTTCAGTAACAGCACCATTTTCAAATACTTTTAAACCATTTTTTGCATTCCAAGTAACTTTTTCATTATGAACAGGATTACCATAAACATCAGTAGTAGCTTTATCCCAAGATGTAGCCCATTCTTTAGACATTGTATTCATTTTTTTAACAATATCAGTAATTGCTCTTCTATTTTCATCTTTATATTCATAAGGATTAGGTAAATTATCTCTACTAATAAATTTAATGTTATTATTATATCCATCAGCTTCAATACCATCTAAAGAAGCACCATCAATAGCGTCACTTCCAGTAAATTTGTTACTTACTTTTTGACCAGTTACTTTATCATTTTCTAGTTTTAATGTTTCATTAACTTTAAAATTAAAGATACCTTTTTGAGCTTTGTTATCAACTTTAATATCACTAATATTATGACAATCATTCATGATTTTAACTTCATAATCACCTTTTTCAAGTTCATACCCTTTAAAACCATTATTATTTTTATCATAACAATCATAAGATTTAAAATCATCAGCATCTATTGTAATTTTAACAACTTGAGATTTACCTGCTTCAATTAAACCAGTCTTTTCAAAGCCACATAATTGAATAGATGTTTTTTCAATACCACCTTTTGTATAAGGTAAGCTTACATAAGCTGCTACTACATCTTTACCAGCTACATTGCCAGTATTAGTAACTTTAATATTTAATTCAATTTCAGTTTCATTAGTAATAAATGAATTAACTTCTGG
>URVS01000130.1 GCA_900551385.1 uncultured Mollicutes bacterium
TCATATTTTTTTCTTTTTTTAAATAATCAATAGCTTTCCAAATAGTTTTTCTAGTTTGAGGATCAAGACCTGTAGTAGGTTCGTCTAATATCAATATTTTAGGCTCATGAAATATAGCTCTAGCAATATCTATTCTTCTTCTTTGACCGCCTGATAATTTTTTTAAAGGTCTTTTTAGAATACTTTTTAAATCTAATAAATTACTAATTTCTTCTAATCTTTCATTAAATTGTTTACCTGTTATATTATATAAAGCTGCTCTACATGCTAAATTATCTAAAACTGATAAACTTAAATCTAAAGTTGAATATTGAAATACAACTCCTAAATCATTTTTAATCGACATAATATCATTATCAATATCATATCCATTAATAATAACATCACCTTTATCTTTATTTAAAACACCACATATAATTCCAATTGTAGTACTTTTACCTGCTCCATTTACTCCCAAAAAAGCAAACAGTTCACCTTCTTTAACTTTAAAAGATAAATCTTGAACTGCTTTAACATTACCAAAACTTTTATATAAATGATTAATTTCAATAATATCCATTCTCTTTTCCTCAAAAAAAATTATATATTAATTAATTTACATAAACAATTTTTCTATATCAATTAAATAACATTTATTTTCTTTTATTAAATCATTAGTAAAACCACTTTTAGAAAAAGCATATAAATATTTATTTTCTTTATCTATACAATAAGAACTAGATTCAACTAATGAACTTTAGAGTTAATAACTTCAGAGTTCATTATAAACAAAATGTCATATAAGGAGGTATTTTAATATTTTTTCCTTCAATAGAAAATTGTTTAGGGTGAATAATAATAGAATAATCTATTCTTTTAGAAAATTTTTCTTTAAATTTATCAAAAGAAATTTTAGTGTAATTTTTTGATGATTTTACTTCAACGGGAATAACTTTCAAATTAGTTTTACTTCCATTAGATAAAAGAAAATCTATTTCAATATCATTTCTATGTTTTTCTTCAGAATAATGAGTATAAAAATACAATTTATTTTCTTTACTAACAAGTTCTTGGGCAACTACATTTTCAAATATGAATGCTAAAGAAAAATGGGCAGAATATATATTGGAAAATATAGATGATAATAAAGTATGTTGGCTAGAAGTAAACATTTATAGCACAGCAAACACATCATAGAATCATCAAGCCAAAATAATGCATTGTCAAAATAGTTTATCCTCTTGTTTGATTTATTAAAAGAAATTTTTTTCTCATGTGTAGAAAGATAATTAGGTATATTATCGAATAAAGAAGCAACTTTAAGTCTATATTTCTTTTCTGCTTTTTTTATATCATCTCTATATAAAGATAAAATTTGTCTTTTAGCGTTATCACATTCTTCAAAATCACGATTATTTTCAAAATATTTAACCACACTTTGAGGCATTCCACCTACTAAAATATATTCATTAAATAAGCGCATTGCTTTTTTATGAAATTCGTTTTTTAAAGATATTTTTTTATCGAAACAATCTTTTATATAATCTAATAATATATCTTCATTAGCCGCAACTAAAAATTCTTCAAAATCCAATGGATACATTTTTATTTTTTCTTCTTCAGATGGAATAACGATATTTTCAACATTCTCTTTTATTGAAATTAACGAACCTGTTTCAATATAATCATATCTACCATCTTTGACTAAATATTTTATCATTTCTCGTGCTTTAGGAAATCTTTGAACTTCATCAAAAATAATTAATGATTCTTTATTATATAATCTTACATTATATTCTAAAGAAATATCTTGAAATAAAATGTCCAACTTATTTGCGTTTTCATTAAAACTATCTTTTATCTTCTTAGAGACAATAGCAAAATCAATAATAACATAAGACTTATAATTTTCTTTGGCAAATTTTTCTGCAATAGTGGATTTTCCAATTCTTCTTGCACCTTCTATTAATAAAGCTGTTTGGCCACGTGAAGTATTTTTCCAAGATAAAATTTTTTCATAAATTTTTCTTTTTAGTTCCATTTTTAAAGCTCCTTTACACAATATTAATATATCACAAAATGCAAAATACGCAAAGTAATTATTTGGCAAAATATACAAAAAGCGCAAAGTAACAAGTGTTTAAAATATACAAAATACGCAAAGTAAATTTATAAATTAATAATACAATTTAATAAATTAAGATAATCATTTAATGATAATTCTTCAGGTCTAGCAGTTTTATTAATATTAATTTTTGAAAAAATATCATACATTTGATCTTTATCTTTAAAATATGATTTTAAATTATTAGCTAATGTTTTTCTTCTCATTAAGAAAGCATTATTTAATAAATTATATAATTTCTTTTCATAATCATAATTTCTATTTTTATTAAATGTTAATTTCATAACTACTGAATCAACATTTGGCGATGGTAAAAATTTATCTCTAGTTACTTTACATACAATTTCTAATTTACCTAAATAAGAAAGCATTATTGGTAAAGGTCCATAATCTTTATTACCTTTTTTTGCACTTATTCTTTGACCAGCTTCTTTTTGTAACATAAAAACAAAACTATCTATATTTAATTTACTTTTTATTACTTTTTCTATAATTGGTGTTGTTAAACTATATGGTATATTTGAAATAAAAGAAACTTCTTGATTATAATTTAATTCTTGTTTTAAGAAATCTCCTTCAATTATATGAAAATTAGATTTATTAGCAAAATAATTATTTAAATGTTCTACCATAGTTTTATCAATTTCATAAGCATATACTTCTTTATTTAAATTAATTAATTCTTCTGTAAGTGCTCCTAAACCTGGACCTATTTCAATAATAGTTTTAATATCATTTAAAGCTAAACATGATTTTTTTACTGTTTCAAAATCTGTCAAAAAATTTTGTGAATATTTCTTTTTAGGATTAGCTAATAAACTAACCATAGTTTTAATAACATATTCTCTACTTGCAATCATTAACAATCTCCTTTAATTCATCTAAAGATATATTTAACATATTAATTCTTTTTAAAATTGTTTTACTATTTCCATAACCTAAAGATAATTTTTTACTGACTTTTTCTCTTAATAAAGAAGAATTTTTATCTCCACTTAATCCTAATGATATAAAATCTTGCATAGAAATATTATCTTTTTCTTCACCTAAATAAACATAATCTTTTAAAGCTTTTAATATTTCTTCTTTTTCACATTCTGCTATACCTAATTTTTTACCATTACTAGCTTTTGTTCTATCGACAAAAGCATGATAAACATTTTTTATTCTATTAGATATTTTATTTCTAATTTGTAAGCCTGGATAATCTGGATCAGTAAAAATAATTACTTTTCTAGTATGAGATAATTCTTCAATATAATTTATAGTGTCTTCACTAATAGCCGATCCATTACAAATAACAAAATCTGCATTAATCAAATTTTGTAATCTTTGTACATCTGTTTTGCCTTCTACAACAATAACTGGTTTCATATAGAAAAGAATTTCCTTCCATTTTCATAACATATTTTAGTTAATTCATCATAAGAAATTTCTTTTAATAAAGCTATTTGTTGAGCAATATATATTATTTCACTAGGATCATTTCTTTTTCCTCTATGAGGAGTAGGAGTTAAATAAGGTGAATCAGTTTCCAATAATAATTTATCAAGAGGTACAACACTTGCAATATGTTTAGGATTAGAAGCGTTTTTATAAGTAACTGGTCCATCTAAACCAATATAATAACCTCTTTTTAAAATAATATTTAATATTTCTTCACTATAAGAAAAACAATGAAAAACACATCCATATAAAGGTTTAATTTCATTTAAAATATTAAGGCTATCTTCACATGCATCGCGAGAATGAACAATAATAGGTAATTTTAATTCATTAGCTAATTCTACTTGTTTTTTAAACCACAATCTTTGTTTTTCTCTATCATTATCTTCTTTATAATAAAAATAATCTAATCCTATTTCACCGATAGCTTTTATTTTAGAATTACTTTTTACTAAATCTTTTAAAATATTTAAACTTTCTTCTAATGATAAAGAAGTTATTTCTTCTGGATGTACCCCTACTGCACAATAAATAAATTCATATTCATTAGCTAAATCAATAGCTTTATATGAATTAACAATATTATCACTAGGTACCATAAATAATTTAACATTATTATTTAATGAATTATTTATTACTTGCTTTAAATCATCTTTAAAAGCATCATCATATAAATGGCAATGAGTATCAAAAATCATTTTATTTACCTACACAAAATCTTGAAAATATTTCTTCAGATAAATCAGTATTAACACTTAACCCAACTATTTCTTTTAAAGCATCATAAGCTTCTTTAATAGAAACGCTGATTAAATCTATTGATAAATTATTTAAAGCATCTTCATTTGCTTTTATTAAATTATCTCTTGCTTTATTTAATAAACCAATTTGTCTAGAAGAACATAAAGAAGGAGTAATATCTTTACTTGTTAAATTAAATAAATTTAAGATTTTATTTTTTAAAGGAGTAATATCTTTATTTAAAGCAGAAATATATAATTTATCATCATCTTTATGATTTATTAAATCTGCTTTATTATAAACAATTAAATAATTCTTATCTTTAATTTTAGATAATATTTCTTTTTCTTCATCATTCATTTCTCTACTTGCATCACAAACCATAATTACCAAATCTGCTTCTTCAATACTTTTAGTAGATTTTTCAATACCAATTTGTTCAACTTTATTATTTGATTCTCTAATACCGGCTGTATCAAGTAAATGTAAAGGTAATCCATTTAAATTAATATTTCCTTTTGCACCAAATTCATTTACTTTATTAATTTTGCCTTGAGAAGAATCATTAACTTTTCCCTGTATACTTCCCACTTCAAATTCATTAGATTTTTT
>URVS01000131.1 GCA_900551385.1 uncultured Mollicutes bacterium
GCACAATTAATAGGACGACCTAAAAGTGCAAGACCAGTAGCAAATACCCTTGCATCCAATCCATTTCCATTGATAATTCCATGTCATAGAACAGTAAAATCTGATTGGACATTAGGTGGATATAATGGAAGAAAAGATGGTTATTTTAAAAGATTCATACTAGAGAATGAGGGAATTCGATTTGAGGATGATGTAATCAAACAACAGTATCGTTATCCACAAGAAGATGTGGAAAGTATGAATAAAATCTAATTTTTTTTAAATATATAACTTATAACTTATTACAAATAACTTATAACATATACTAAAAAATAAATTCAACTATACAAAAACAATTACAAAAAATAAAAAGAAGAAAAAAAAGAAAAAACTAGCATGTCATTTTTAACTGCTTTATCTTTAAGTGGAAGAAATTTATTAACAAAAAAGGGAAGAACTATTTTAGTGAGCTTCGCTGGATCAATAGGAATTATAGGAATTTCTTTGATTTTATCATTATCAAGTGGTTTTCAAAATTATGTTAATCAAGTTCAACAAGACACTTTATCAAATTATCCTTTAACTATTCAAAAAGATGTTACTGATTATTCTAGTCTTTTAAAAACTATGCTTGATCAAGGAAATGATGGATATTATGTTGAAGAAGATGGAAGTGTGCATGCTAAACCTGAAATGGTAGAAATGTTTAGCACTATTATTAAAGAAACTACTACAAATAATTTAAGTGCATTTAAAAAATATATTGATGAAAATGAAAAAATATTTAATCCTTATACAATTAAATATTCATACAATATGAATTTAAATGTTTATAATAAATCAAATTATGCTTCTTTGAATCCTACAACTGTTTTTTCTGATTTATTAGCAGAAATATCTAATGCTTTAGCAAAAGCTGGGAAAAATTATGATGTTAATCAATATACTGCTCAGGTTAAAATGCTTAATAATAATGTTCAAGGATTTACTGAAATGCTTGATAATCAAAAATTATTAGAAAGTCAATATAATTTAGTTGGTAAAAATTCAAAATGGCCAACTAATTATGATGAGTGTGTTTTAGTTATAAATAAAGATAACACATTAAATGATTACAATATGTATGCTTTGGGTTTTGTTGATTCACCTAGCTTGAAAGATATTGCTGAAGGTATTGTTAATCAAAAAGATTATAATGTAGAAATTGATCCAATAAAGTATGAAAATTTATTAAATAAAAAATTTAAAATATTAGTAGATACTGATTATTATATTGAACAAAGTGATGGTACTTATAAAAATCAAAAGAAAGAAGAAAATGTTGTTAAAGGATTAATTGATGATAAAAAAATAGGATTTGATTTAAAAATTGTAGGAATTGTTAAACCAATTGATACAGCAGTAGCACATTCAATTAGTGCGCCAATTGGCTATACATCGAAATTTGTTCAAGAAGTGTTAACTAGAATAAATAATTCAAAAATAGTTGAGCAACAAAAAGCTAATCCAGAAATAGATGTTCTTACTGGTAAAGAATTTCCTAAAAAAAGTTTATCAACAGATGAAAAAAGACAAGCTATTAATAAAAAAATTGATTCAATGACTAAAAATCAAATACTTAATAAATTAAAAAATACTAAATATTATGATTATGTTAAAAATATGAATGAGTCAATGCTAAAAAGTACATTAAAAAACATTGTATCAAATCCAAATCAAACCAATGATGATCAAATTGATCAAATATATAATGAATTAATGGGAACAAATACTTATGAAAATAATATGAAAAAATTTGGTGTAAATGATTTAGATAATCCAAAAAATATTTCTTTTTATTGTAATGATTTTGAAGCAAAAAACAATCTAGAAAAAGAAATAAAAAAATATAACAAAATGGTTAAAGCTGATGAAAATAAAGGAGATAGTTATGTAATAACATATAGTGATTATGTTGCATTAATGATGTCTTCAATATCAACTATCATTGATTCAATTAGTTATGTTTTAATTGCTTTTGTTAGTGTTTCTCTTGTTGTTTCATCAATAATGATTGGAATAATAACTTATATTTCTGTTTTAGAAAGAACAAAAGAAATAGGTGTATTAAGATCAATTGGTGCATCTAAAGCTGATATAAGACATGTATTTACTGCTGAAAGTTTAATTATTGGTTTGATATCTGGTTTATTTGGTATAGTTGTTACTATAATTTTGAATATTCCAATAAATATAATTATTACTCATTTGGCTAATATTCCTGGAGTAGCATCTTTACCAATAGGTGGAGCAATAATTTTAGTTTTATTAAGTTGCTTTTTAACATTTATTGCAGGATTAATTCCATCAAAAATAGCTTCAAAAAAAGATCCAGTTATTGCTTTAAGAAGCGAATAAATATTATGAGGTTAAATACTTTGATTATTTATATCGAAGTTCTAACCTCTTTTTTTTATTGTTTTTTATTAATTTATGTATTACAATATCAATGCCATAAAAGGAGGTTTATGTTAATATGTCAAAAAAATTAATTTTAGTTGTTTCTCCACCTGCTTGTGGAAAAACATATGTATCAAAAAAACTTGCTGGTGCTTTAAAACATGTTGTTTATCTTGATAAAGATACTTTAATTCCTTTGTCAAAAAAGATTTTTGAAGCTGCTAATGAAGAATATAATCGTTCAAGTGATTTCTTTAATAGAGAAATTAGAGATGTTGAATATGAAGTTATTCTTGATTTAGCTTTTGAAGCTTTAGAATATGATGATATTGTTCTTGTTAATGCACCTTTTACTAAAGAAATAAGAGATTTAAATTACGTTAAACAATTATCTAATTCTTTAAAAGAAAAAGGAGCAGAATTAACTTTTGTTTGGGTTGATGCAACCCCTGAAACATGTCATCAAAGAATGATTGAAAGAAATTCTACAAGAGATACTTGGAAATTAACACATTGGGATGAATATATTAAAGGTGTAGATTTTTCTATTCCAACACCTTTAGCTAGTTCTGGTTGTAAACTTATTATTTTTGATAATAATTTATCATCAAATTTTGATAAAGTATTAGCAAATACTGTTAAATTAATTGAAGAATAAGATGCGTTTTATTAACGCATTTTTATTTTTTTTATTAAAAATTAATATTTTTATTAATATTTATATATTAAAAGTTGCTTTTAGTGTAGATATTATTTTTTTAATTTTGTAAAATAAGATATGTGAAAAGAGGAAAGTTATTTATGAAAAATTTTATTATTGAAACTAGTGCTAGACATGTACATGTTACTCAAGAAACTTTAGAAGTCCTTTTTGGTAAAGGCGCTACTCTTGAAGTTAAGAAAATGTTATCACAACCTGGTCAATTTGCTTCAAATCAAAAAGTTCAAGTCGTTGGTCCTAAAGGAACATTAACTTGTTCTATACTTGGCCCATGTAGAAACATTAATCAAGTTGAATTATCATTAACTGACGCAAGAACTATTGGAGTAAAAGTTCCTGTTCGTGAATCTGGTGATATTGCTGGTTCAACACCTGTTAAATTGGTTGGTCCATGTGGAGAAGTTGAATTAACTGAAGGCGCAATTGCTGCTAAAAGACATATCCATATGACACCAGAAGATGCAAAAGAATTTGGTGTAGAAAATGGTCAAATTGTTTCTGTTAAAGTTGAAAATGAAACAGGCAGAGGATTAATTTTCTTAGATACTGTTATTAGAGTTTCACCAAAATATGCTTTAGCAATGCATATTGATACTGATGAAGCTAATGCTGGTGCATTATCTGGTGTTGTTACAGGAACTATTATTAAATAATCTTGGAGATAAATATGAAATTATTCGAGTCGATAGGTCATATGCATCTAACTGGAATTGAAAAAACTAAAGAATTAACTGATAAAAGACCAGTTAAAAAAATAGATAATGAATATTGTAAAAATATTTACATTCCAATTGTTGATGCTAAAGCAATGCCTATAAATTTAAAAGTTGCTGTTGGTGATGAAGTTAAAGTTGGTACTTTGATTGGAACATATATGGTATTTGGAAATGAAATGCCAGTATATTCTACTGTATCAGGTAAAATTATTGGAGAAGAAATGTTATTTCATGCTGGAATTGGTAGACCAGTCAAACATTTTAATATTGAAAACGATTATAAATATGATTGTATTCAAGTTTGTAAACCATTTACTAAAGATGATAATGCAGATGTAATTATTGAAAATATGCAAAAATTAGCTTTAGTAGGTTTAGGTGGTGCAGGATTCCCAACATTTGTAAAATATAAAAATGTTAAAGATATTGATACTTTAATTATTAATGGTGTAGAATGTGAACCTTTTATTACAACTGATTATGTTGCAATGAAAAATGAAAGTAATCTTCTTATTGAAGGTGTAGAATTATTTTTAAAAGCAAGTGGTGCTAAAAAAGCTTATATTTGCTTTAAAAATGATAGAAGAGATGTTAAAGAAGAACTTGATAAATTATTAGTTAACCATCCTAATATTGAAGTAAAAATGGTTGCAAATGCTTATCCAATGGGATGGGAAAAGAATTTAGTAAAAGCTGCTGTACATCGTACATATAATAAATTACCTTCTGAAGCACACGTAATTGTTAATAATGTTCAAACTGCTATTGAATTTGCTAAATCATCCAAAACAGGATTTATTATGAATACTAAACAAATTACTGTTTCTGGAGAAGGCATTAAAGAAAATGGCAATATTGTTTTACCTATAGGAACAAAGATAGGAAATCTTGTTCAATTTATGGGTGGATATAATGTTGATGAAGGCGTTGTTTTACTTGGTGGACCAATGTGTTCTAAAGCTTTAATGAATGATAATGTTGCAATTTTAGCTAATGCTAATGCTTTGACTGTTTTAAAGAAAGTTATTAGAAAAGCTGAACCTTG
>URVS01000132.1 GCA_900551385.1 uncultured Mollicutes bacterium
GGGAAGGCTGGAATCTGTCCATGTAACAGTTCCGTTATAATCCGGAAGAGTATTCTGTCCGTTTTCCAGAGTAATATCTGCAATGCTTTCCTCAATTACATCTATCTGCTGATTTAAAAAGGTATCCGGAACCTGCAGACGGATTTCTTCTGTCGTAAGAGCCTTGTCCCAGATCTTCAGGTTATCCATGGAAAACTGTGAGTACTCGCCTGCTGCCCAGTTTGCCTTTCCGATCTGAAGGATACTGCTTCCTCCGAGAATATCCAGCAGGGAATAACTGCTGCTCACTCTTGAACTCTCTACTCCATTCACATAGATAGCTGTATCTGCAGCACTGTGCACTACATCAATATGTACCCAGTCATTTCCGACAGATGCGGAAGCACTGGTCGGGCGTCCACCGTTGTTATTATAGCGCTCAGTGGTCAGGGTACCACCGTTGTGCATACATCCGATATAGTGTTCTTGCTGGAATTCCTGCGTAGTTGTGTTCGGCGCCGCAAAAAACGCCCAGTTTGTTGCGGCTCTCTCGTTCTTGATGTCATAGGAAATCGTCATCTCGTCCAGCCCTGTCAGAAGGCTTGTTCCATCAGCCTTTGTGACATTCAGCCACTGAGAAGAGGTCCCATCCAGATGAAGAGCCGAACTGCCGTCATAACTTTCTGTAAGAGTATATCCGCCGGTGGCTTTTGCAGTCCCTGTCTCAATACTCTGTCCTTCTGACAGCCCATCGAAGTCAAAATCCAGAAGAAGATCCGCGTCCGGCTCTTCCGCTGACGCCGGTATGGACGGGATATATGAACCCGCCAGGGCGAGGGCAAGAAAAGCGGCAAGCACTCGTCTGGTTCCTGCTTTTTTCTTTCTCATTTGCTCCATTATCCTCCTTTTCTATTTTACAAAAATTTAATATAATTTATTATTATGTATGAGGGTATGTACAATGTTATATTATTTATGCTTAATTTGTTCAATTATTACAACAATAACTCTTTCATATTTTAATAATTATTTTACATGGAAATTTTGTTATGTTCCATTTTTATTATTTATTGCATTTTCATTATTATATTTTGCTTTAACATTTATAATTTTATTTTTAATCGCTTTACCAATAAAAAAGAAAAAAGATTTTTGTCCTAAACATAGTAATTTTTATCGTTATGTAATGGATGAAGGTTTAATTTTTTTAATGAAAATGGCAAGAATTAAAATTCATTTTGAAAATAAAGATTTTATTCCACAAGACCAAAGATTTTTAGTTATTTCAAATCATAAATCCAAATTTGATCCAATGGTTGTTAACGCTTATTTAAAAGGATATAAAATATCTTGGATTACTAAAAGATCTTTATTTAAAATGCCTTTAGTTAGCAATTATATGTATAAAACTTGTTTTATGCCTTTAGATAGAGATAATCTTAGACAAGGTTTAGAAGTTATTAATCAAGCAAGTGAATATATTAATGAAAATCAATGTTCAATAGGTGTTTATCCAGAAGGAACAAGAAACACTACTAACGAAACTTTATTGCCTTTTAAACCTGGTGCATTAAAAGTAGCATATAAAACTAAAGCTCCTATTGTTGCTTTAGTGTGTTTAAATACAGAACTTGTTAGTAAAAATTGGCCTTATAAAAAGACTGATATTTATATTAAAGTTTGTAAAACTTTTTATTATGAAGAATATAAAAATTATTCAACAAATGATTTGGCTATAATTTTAAATTCATTAATGAAAGATGAATTAGAAAATATGAAAAAAGTAAAATATGAAAAGGAGAAAGTAGCATGATATATATTTTATTTAACCCATTAGCAAACAATAAAAAAGGTGAAGAAGCTGTTAAAGATATTGTAAAAGAAATTAAATCTTTATATGAAACTAAAAGTATAATTAATTTAAACTTAAAAGAATTTTTTAAATCATTAAAAAGTATTGATGAAGTTATCCTAGTAGATGGAGATGGAACATTAAATCGTTTAATCAATGCTTTAGAAGATAAAGTTCCTGATAATAAAATTTATTTATATAAAGCTGGATCAGGAAATGATTTCTTAAGAGATGTTTCTACTAAAGATGAAAAATTTGTTTTAATTAATGAATATATGAAAGATTTACCTACAGTTACTGTTAATGGTAGAACATCATATTTTATCAATGGTATTGGATATGGCATTGATGGATATTGTTGTGAAGTTGGTGATAAATTAAAAACAAAATCAGATAAGCCAATTAATTATGCAGGAATTGCAATTAAAGGATTATTATTCCACTTTAAAAAATTAAACGCTAAAGTAACTGTTGATGGTGTTTGTAAAGAATACAAAAATGTTTGGTTAGCGCCTACAATGAAAGGAAGATATTATGGTGGAGGCATGATGATTGCTCCTAACCAAGATAGGAAAAGTAATGTCTTAACTAATGTTGTATATAAAACTGCAAGTAAACTAAAAGCATTAATTGTATTCCCAAATATTTTTAAAGGTACACATATTAAAAATAAAAAAATGGTTATAATCTCTACTGGTAAACATATTAAAGTTGAATTCAATAGACCATGTGCTTTACAAATAGATGGTGAAACAGTTTTAAATGTTACTTCCTATGAAGTAAATATCTAAATTAATTTATATGGCAATTTTATATAGCAATAAAAGTTATTTGATTACTTTTTTATTATTCAGCATTTCTTATAGCTAAAATTTTATTAATTATTTTAAATTTTTTTTATTATTTTTCATAAATAACTTTTTAATTAAAATATTTTTTAAATTTATTTATTTACATTTTAATTATTTTAAAGTATTATGTAATTGTAAACGATTTCACTAGTGCATTTACATTGGTTTGTTTTTATAGCTAGAAAATAAATCAAAATTATTTTAAACAAAGGAGCTAAAATGAAAAAGAACAAAAAAATATTTGCAATATTATGTACAATTGTTTTACAACCTTTACTTTGCAGTGCTGCTGCATACGAAGAAAGTATCTCACTAGAATGGCATGTTTTAACAAAAGCAATAAAAATATTAGATGATAAAGGTAATAATATAGAAGCAAACAAAGTAGATGCTGGAGGTATTGGTCATTCGTTTGTTGTTGTAAGAAATAACACAAGTTCATCTATTAATGTTGGTTATTATTCTTTAAAACCAAATTCATATGTCTCTGTTGGTCTTTGGACAAGTAGCGCAATAGGTAGCAGTTCAAATTCATCTTCAACAGGAAGTATAAACGGAGTTCTTTATGATTACGAAAGTGCTTTTTATACATATATGGAAAGGCCAGTAGACGAATTATATGTAAGTAAAAAAATAACAAAAAATACATTAAATACTGTTTCAAATTTACTTAAAGAAAAAAATGATGATTATAATCTCATGACTTATAATTGTGCAACTTTTTCTACACATGTATGGAATGAAGCAATGGGAACTACATTTTGGACTGGTTGGTTTAGACAACCATCAAATGTAGTAGACGATATTAAAGGTAATTACAAAGGCGAATATGTCTATAACAATTATGCCTTAACAAGAGCATATAATTTTTATCATTATAATAAAAAAAATAATACCATGGTTTCCTATAACTTATAATATCTATTTTTTATATAAATTTAAAAATTAATTATCTACACACTACTTGTTATGACTTTTACTAAAAAAATAACAAGATAGCAATGTTGTTATCTTGTTATTTTAATAAATAAAAAAGATTAAATAAAATATATTTCAACCATATTTACATTTTAATTTTTTTTAAATAAAATATAATTAATACAAATATATTTTATCATTTAAATGTTTTCACTTTCATAAATTAATAAAAAAAAGGAGACAGCATATGAAACCAAGTTTAAAATCTTTAATTTTTTATATTTTATTTGTTATCAGTTTTGTTATTAGTTGTTATTCAGCATTTCCAAAAAATTATTATGGAACAATGAATCAAATAGCAGAATTTTTAATTTATTTAATACCTTACATCATTGGAACTATCGGTTCTTTTATTAGTTTATTCTTTTTACATAAAAATTATAAATTAATAAATAATAAGAAAACATATATCATTTATTTAGTATTTACTATTTTAATTGTAGGTGGTTTATATGCTTTCTATATTGAAGTAACTCATAGTTTTAATTATTATCAAACAATAATTGGTTATGTATCTGAATCACTTGCTTTAGTTTGGTTATTATATATTTTAATTAAACCATTTACAAAAAAAGAAAATTAATTTTATAGGAGGTCACATGAAATTAAATTTAAAAATTATTTTTAGTTACATAATGTTTTTTATAGGCTTTATATTATGTTTATATATTTCAATACCTAAAACATATATTAATTATAATCAAACTGAAATGACTAAATTACTTATTTTTGTATCCTCATTTTCTTTTAGTGTAATTATTACTTTACTTGGATTATTTTTCTTTTATAAAAATTATAAACTTATAGAAAATAAAACTATTAATATAATTTATTTATCTAGTACTATTTTATTTATTGGTGCTTTCGCATTTTATATTTATTTAACTTATTCATATATTAATTATCAGATAATATGTGGATATATAGTTAGTATTAGTTGTTTAATATCATTATTCTATATTTTAATTAAACCTTATATTAAAAATAATTTAATTGAAGCTTAATGGATAATCAAATGGTTATCCATTTTTTTGTAATTAAAAACGAAGATTTTATTCTTCGTCATCATCATAAGATAAAATAGCCATAAATGCATCTTGAGGAACATCAACTGTACCGACTGATTTCATTCTCTTTTTACCTTCTTTTTGTTTTTCAAGTAATTTTTTCTTTCTAGATATATCTCCACCATAACATTTAGCAAGTACGTCTTTTCTCATAGCTTTAACTGTTT
>URVS01000133.1 GCA_900551385.1 uncultured Mollicutes bacterium
ACCAAATCAAATATATAGTGCATTATCTTACTTCTTTGGAAGCGAATTAAAAACTGGTGATGAAGCTTTAATTATAAGAGGTGCGGTAAAAGTTCTTATATATATTATTGCTTATTTAGTTATTGTTCTCTTTGTTGCGTTTGTTGAAAAGTCAATTCGTAAAGTTCCTGTTCAACACTCAAACAAAGGTGGAGCATTAAATGCTAAAGTCAATAATACCTCATTCTTGCCTATTAAAATTAATAGTGCTGGTGTTATCCCTGTTATCTTTGCTTCATCTCTTATGATGGCACCTGCAGTTATAGTTGGTTTCTGTGTTTCTGAAACTAACGCAACTATTGATAACATCTTAAAAGTATTTACAAACTCTGCTTTAACAGAAATGCCTTGGTTTAATGATCAAGTATGGTATATGCCTTGGGGTTTAATAATTTATATTATTTTAACTTTCGCATTCTCATTCTTCTATTCAAATCTTACAATTAATCCTGAAAGATTAGCTGAAGATTTCCAAAAGAGTGGATCTTATATTCCTGGAATTAGACCTGGTAATGAAACTGAAAGATATATTCAAAAAGTATTAAATAGAGTTACATTTATTGGAGCTACTGCTTTAACACTTATTGCAGCACTTCCTGTTGTCTTAACTTTATGTAATGTGGTTCCTCAATCACTTGCATTAGGTGGTACAGGTATGATTATCGTTGTCGGTGTTGCTCTTGAAACAATGTCTCAAATTGATGGTTTGCTTGCTTCAAATGAGCATGCTAATGTTATATAGGAGATTGGAATATGCACAATATGATTATTATGGGTCCTCCTGGAGCAGGTAAAGGTACTCAATCAGAAAAGATTATTGCTCATTATAATATCCCTCATATTTCAACAGGTGATATGTTTAGAGCAGCAATTGCTAACAAAACTGAGTTAGGTTTATTAGCAGAATCTTATATAAAGAAGGGATTACTTGTCCCTGACGAAGTAACAATCGGTTTAGTGAAAGAAAGACTTTCTCAAGACGATTGTAAGAATGGTTATTTACTTGATGGTTTCCCAAGAACAATTGCTCAAGCGGAAGCTTTGAAAGTTTTAACAAAAGATATTGCAAGAGAAGTTAATGTTGTTATTAACTTAGCTTGCGACCCTTCTGTGTTAATTGGAAGAATCTCTGGAAGAAGGGTTTGCAAAAAATGCGGTAATTCATATCACATTGAAACTAAAAAACCTTTAGTTGAAGGTGTATGTGATGCATGTGGTGAACCTTTAATTCAAAGACCAGACGATACAGAAGAAGCATTGAAGGTCAGACTTGATGCTTATGAAAACCAAACTAAACCTTTAATAGAATTCTACAAAAATGAAGGCTTATTAAAAGAAGTTGATGGTTTACAAGGCATTAACGATGTCTTTGGTGATATTAAAAATATTCTTGAAGGAAAATAAAAATGATTATTATCAAATCGCAAAGAGAAATCAATTTAATGCGAGAAGCTGGTAGAATCGTTGCCCAAGTATTTGATGAATTAGAAAAGTTTATTGTTCCTGGCGTTACGACAAAACAAATTTCTCAAAAAGCTGAGAAAATAATTCGTGACGCTGGAGCAATTCCTGCTTCTAAAGGTTATGAAGGTTTTCCAGAAGCAATATGCACATCAGTTAATGATGTAATTGTTCATGGTATTCCAAATAACACAAAATTAAAAGAAGGCGACATTGTATCATGCGATATCGTAGCAACATTTCAAGGATATAATGGTGATGCTTGTAGAACATACCGTGTTGGAAAAGTATCTAGTGAAGCTGATAAATTAGTTAGAGTCACAGAAGAATGCTTACAAGAAGGTTTGAAATTTGCAAAACCAGGTAATCACCTATCTGACATCTCTGCAGCAATACAAAAGCATGCTGAAGAAAATGGTTATTCAGTTGTTAGAGAGTTCACAGGACATGGAATTGGAAGAGAAATGCATGAAGATCCAATGATTCCAAATTATGGTGAACCAGGTCATGGACCAATTTTAAAAGAAGGAATGACTTTAGCAATTGAACCAATGGTTCTCCAAGGTCAAAAAGAATGTCGAGTTCTTAACGATGGTTGGACCACAAAAACTTTAGATGGGAAATTAGCTGCCCATCACGAAAATACAATCGTTATTACTAAAGAGGGTTATGAAATCCTCACAAGACTTTGAAAAAAGGAGATTTAGTTGATGGCTAAAGAAGATGTCATTGAAGTTGAGGCGGTAGTCGTTGAAAACTTACCAAACACAATGTTTAGAGTAAGACTTGAAAACGGTATCGAGATGCTTGCCAATGTTTCTGGTAAAATCCGCATGAACTACATACGCATTTTACCAGGTGATAGAGTCACGGTAGCAATATCGCCTTACGATTTAACACATGGCAGAATTACATTTAGATACAAATAAGTATCAATTAGGAGGAATTTATTATGAAAGTAAGACCTTCAGTAAAACCAATTTGTGACAAGTGCAAGGTTATTAAAAGAAATGGCAAAGTCATGGTCATTTGTGTCAATCCAAAGCACAAACAAAGACAAGGTTAATTTTAGGAGGAAATGAAAAATGGCACGTATTGTTGGTGTAGATATACCAAATGATAAGCGTGTAGTGGTCTCTTTGACTTACATCTATGGTGTTGGACCATCTATTGCTAAAAAAGTTTTAGCAACATGTGGTATTTCAGAAGATATTAGAGTTAAAAACTTAAGTGAAGAGCAACTCACTGCAATCAGAAATGAAATCAGTAAAATTAAAGTCGAAGGCGATTTAAGAAGAGAAATCTCAATGAACATTAAACGTCTTCAAGAAATTGGATGCTATCGTGGTATCCGTCATAGAAAAGGTCTTCCTGTACGTGGACAAAGAACAAAAAATAATGCTCGTACAAGAAAAGGACCAAAGAAAACGATTGCTAATAAGAAGAAAGCAAGCGCTTAATAGGGAAAGGAGATTTCAATAACACTATCGTCACAATTTCTGACGAAGCAGGTAACGTTATAGCATGGTCATCTGCAGGTGCTATGGGATATAAAGGTGCTAAAAAATCTACACCTTTCGCAGCTCAACAAGCAGCTGAAGCTTGTGCAAAAGTCGCAGTTGATCAAGGATTAACAGCAGTTGATGTTGATGTTAAAGGACCTGGCCCAGGTCGTGAATCAGCTTTAAGAAGCTTACAAGCAGCTGGTTTACAAGTTCAAACAATTACTGATACGACACCAATTCCACATAATGGATGTCGTCCACCAAAACGCCCACGTGGTTAGTATGGTAAATTTGAAGTAAATATAAATTTTCAAAATTTCAAATGAACCAGGGAGGAAAATTGATGAAAAAATTTGAAAAACCAGAATTCAACATTGCAACTTATGATGTTGCAACTAATGTAGGAAAATTCTCAATTGAACCACTTGAACGTGGCTTTGGTACAACTCTTGGTAATGCATTGAGAAGAGTATTATTATCTTCTCTTCCAGGTGCAAGTGTTTTCGCTGTCGAAGTAGAAGGAGCTCGCCATGAGTTCTCTTCATTAGACGGTATCAAAGAAGATGTTACTGAAATTATTCTTAATCTTAAAAATTTAGTTTTAAAAATTGATGATGATTCAGAAGCAACTCATAAATTATATATTGATGTCCAAGGACCTGCTGTTATAACAGCTAAAGACATCAAATGTGAATCAGGCGTAAGCGTTGTTAATGAAGATCTTGTTATTGCTCATGCAAACGAAGAAGGTCATTTAGTTATGACAATCTATGCAAGAAATGGCAGAGGTTATGTAACAGCAGAAGGAAACAAAAACAAAAGTTTCCCAATTGGTATGATTCCAACTGATTCTAATTATTCTCCAATCACAAAAGTACAATATGATGTACAAGCTTCACGTGTTGGACAAAAAACATCTTACGATCGTTTAGATATGGAAATTACCACAAATGGTTCTATGCTTCCACAAGAAGCTATATCATTAGCAGCAAAGATTTTAGTCGCACACTTTGACTTATTTGTTGGCTTAACAGAAATTGCTAAATCAACAGATGTTCTTGCTGATAAAGTTGAAGAACCTAAGAATAAATATCAAGATATGACAATCGATGAACTTGATTTATCAGTTCGTTCATATAACTGCTTAAAGAGAGCTTCTATTGCTACAGTAATGGAATTAACTCAAAAAACAGAAGAAGATATGATGAAAGTCAAGAATCTTGGTAAAAAGTCTCTCAAAGAAGTCAAAGAAAAGCTTGCTGCTATTGGTCTTGGCTTCAGAGAATATGAATAATAGGAGGCCAAATGGGTACAATAGGACGTAAAAATGTTCATGGTAAAGGTGGCGTTCGTTTCAAAGCTGGCTTTACTGCAAGTAAGAACAAATCATTATTAAGAAATTTAGTTACTGATTTAATTCAATATGGCAAAGTAGAAACAACTTTAGCAACTGCTAGAGAATTATCACGTTTAGCTGATCGTTTAGTAACATACGGCAAAAAAGGCGATTTAAATTCACGTCGTTTAGCTGCAGCAATTATTAGAAACGAAAAAGCTGGTGATGTCACTGCATTAAAGAAATTATTTGATGAAATTGCTCCATCATATAAAGATCGTAATGGCGGATATACTTCTGTTTTAAAAACAGGTGTCCGTAAAGGTGATAATGCTCCTACAGCATTAGTTACTTGGGTTAAGTAATTATCTTAATTTGTAAAACGCACTTCGGTGCGTTTTTATTATGCTCAAAAATATTGACATTTTATTGCGGGGGGGGGGGGTAAGATTTACATGGAATTTAATTTATACAAAATAAATTCGGCTCTCTTAAATAAAGTGGGGTTTTATGGGGTTTTAAGAAAAAAGAAACACCAT
>URVS01000134.1 GCA_900551385.1 uncultured Mollicutes bacterium
GGAATTTGGCGGATTAAAAAAGCAGTAGCAAGTGTTTATTAACATTATTGTTACTACTTTTCTTTTATGATGGTGTTAAATTTTGACGTATACCCATAGATGATTATACATCTGGTACATTTTTTCCTGACCAAACTGGTTGATTTTATCTTGACACTTTCAATTGAAGCCAAAATCAAATTCAAGGTACAAAAAAAGCCTATAAAAATAGGCTTAAAGAAGGTAATTGGTGGCCCCTGACGGACTTGAACCGTCATGCTCTCACAAGCGCTTGATTTTGAGTCAAGTTCGTATACCAATTTCGACAAGGGGCCTTTGCATAAATGATTTTACTAAAATATATAAATAAATACAAGTAATTTTACAAAATTTAAGCTTAATAAAAGCACCTTAGATTTCTCTAAGATGCTTATATAATTAACGATATTTTTTGTGATATTCTTTCACAATTTTACTCATTCTTTTTTTGCAATCAGCACATTCACCAGTTGGTAAATGTTTTATTCTTTTATAAATATAGACACCTATATAACTAACAACAATTCCTACTGCACAAACAATAACAATTATTTCAATAGGTTGCATAATTATGCCTTTTTATGATTTGCTTTGATTTTCTTCCAGTTATTATATAAATATACATAACCAACAATACAAGCAATAATAGCAATAGCAATAATTTCTGACCACCAATAAGTACCCCATCCTTTATCAAATGGTAATAAAACTAAGTAAGCAAGTGTACCAGTTAAGTAAGAAACAACAAGCCAGAAACCAATTGTAGAGCCAAATTTACCTTCAGGTAATTCAGCTTTAGCAGTAGCAACAGCAGCAAAGCAAGGAATAGTTGTCATATTAAAGATAATGAACGCAATAAGGCTTGACCAAGATACATTAGTAACACTAACCATTTGCATAACTGAATCAACACCTTCTAAAGCTTCATCAGGAACAAATATTCCTTGAGTTCCAGCAAGTAATGAAATAGCAGTAGCTAATGTTCCAAATGTAGCAATAACATTTTCTTTTGCAATTAATCCAGTAATAGCAGCAACAGCAAATACCCAACCAAATGCATTTAATTGTGAACCAAATCCAAGAGGAGTAAATAATGGTTGTATTAATTGACCAATAGAAGCTAAAATTGATTGAGAAACATCATAACAAATAAATTCACCTGTTTCTGGATCAAGAATTTCTGGAACCATTGTCCAATCCCATTTGAAACTTGATAAGAACCAAATAAGAATTGTAGAAACAAGAATAATTGTAAATGCTTTTTTAATAAAGTGTTTTAACTTATCCCATAAGTGAATCATTAATGATTTAAATTGAGGTAAATGATAAGCAGGTAATTCCATAATAAATGGAGGCACCTCTCCTTCAAGAGAAGTTTTTCTCATTACTATAACTGAAACAATAGCAGTAATCATACCAATTAAATACATTGAATAAGTAATTAAATCAACAAATGGGAAACCAAATAATTCAACAATACCACCAGCAATAGCAGTCAAAATAGGTAATTTAGCGCCACATGAGAAAAATGGAATAACTCTAATAGTAGCAATTCTTTCTTTATCATCTGCTAATGTACGAGTATTGATCATAGCAGGAACTGAACATCCAAATCCCATAATCATAGGAATAAATGAACGACCTGATAAACCAAATTTACGGAAAATTCTATCAAGAATGAAAGCAACTCTAGCCATATAACCAGTATCTTCCATAATTGAGAAGAATAAGAATAATAATAAAATTTGAGGTAAGAATGATAAAACAGCAAATAATCCACCTAATACGCCATCAACTAAAAATCCACTTACCCAATTAGGTGCACTTGCTAATCCAGCACTTGCTAATGAACTTAGCCAATCTGTAAATCCAATTAAAACACTTTGTAAAATAACACCAGGAGAATTTAATCCACCTTCATGCCAAATTGAACCAGCAAAGAATTCACTATTAGCAAATGAATCACTAGTAAATAAGTTACCTAAGAAAAATAAATTATCAGAGAATGTTAAATGGAATACTAAGAATAATATAACTAAGAAAATAGGAATACCAGCCCATTTATTAGTTAAAACTTTATCAATTTTATCTGATTTATTTTCTCTAACTTTTGCCTTTTTACCATCTGGAGAAATAACTTCTATATGTTTAACTAAACCTTTAACATGAGAAGAAATCCATTTATATCTTTCATCAGCAACAATTGCTTCAAAATCGTTACCAAATGTATCATCTTTAAATGTCTTTTTAAATTCTTCAACCATTTCGACAACATCTTTATGATCTTTTGTCTCTAATTCATCTAATTCAGTTAACTTAACTGCATGGAATAATGGATTTCCAATTTCTTTACCTTTTAAAGCAATAGATACATCATTAATTAAATGTAATAAATCTTTATTTTGTAAGATTGTTACACCTTTTCTACCTTTATTAGCTTCTTCAACAGCAGCTTTCATTAAATTTTCAAGATTATTTTCTTTTAAAGCAGAAATTTCTACAACAGGTAAGCCAAGTTCTTCTTGTAATTTCTTTACATCAATCTTATCACCATTTTTTTCAACTAAGTCCATCATATTTAATGCAACAACTACTGGAACATCGATTTCCATTAATTGAGTTGTTAAATATAAGTTTCTTTCAAGGTTAGTTGCATCAACGATATTAATAACACAATCAGGTTTTTCATCAAGAATATAATTACGAGAAATTACTTCTTCTGGTGTATAAGGTGATAAAGAATAAATACCAGGTAAATCGATAATATCAATTGGTTCACCTAATTTTTTATAAGTACCTTCTTTTTTATCAACTGTAACTCCAGGCCAGTTACCAACATGAGCAGTTGAACCAGTTAAAGAGTTAAATAAAGTGGTTTTACCACAGTTAGGATTACCTGCTAAAGCAAACTTTTTCATTCAGCATCTTCTCCTTTCATTTTACAAACTACTAAATTAGCTTCACTTTTTCTTAAAGTTAATTCATAGCCTCTTATTGTGATTTCAAGTGGATCACCTAATGGTGCTCTTTTTCTTAAAGTAAGTTCAGCACCAGGAGTAACTCCCATATCAAAGAGTCTTCTTCTAATCTTACCTTCTCCTTCAACAGTAGTAATTTGACCAGTCTCGCCAATGTTGAAGTCGTTCAATTTTTTTAACATTGTTTGTCCTCCCTTTCCTACTTAACAAATATTTTAGTAGCAATGTTACTATCGAGAGCAACTCTTCCTTCTTTTACAATGCAAATAACACTTCCATTTCCTTTAGATAAAATTGTTATTTTACCATTAATAGCGATTCCCATGTCTTGAAGATGTTTTTTTAATTTATCATCTAACAAAACTTTAATTATAGTTAACTCGACATTTTCTGGAGCAAGTATCAAAGGCATAAATTGTCCTCCTTTTTTGGTTAGCATTTTCTAACTACAATTAAATTATATGCTTAAAAAATTAAATTTCAAGAAAAATTATATATGACTAACTTTTTTTCTAATTGATTTTTTTCTAAATACCTTTATAATTAAACTATAAGAGGTGAAATTAATGAAATTACATGAATCAAGTGAAGATTATTTAGAAAGAATCTTAATGTTAGAAATTGCTAACGGAAAGGTAAAATCCATTGATATTGCCTTAGATATGAACTTTTCTAAACCAAGTGTCAGCATTGCAATGAAAAAATTAAAAGAAAACGATTATATTACAATAGATAAAAAAGGATATATTCATTTAACTGAAAGTGGAGAAAAAATTGCTAAAGCAATTTATGAAAGACATGTTTTATTAACTAAAGCTTTAATGTATTTAGGTGTTGATGAAGAAACTGCTAAACAAGATGCTTGTAAAATTGAACATGATTTATCAGAAGAATCATTTCAATGTATAAAAAAACATATTACAAAAGGTAATTAATTATGATATCAAAAAAATTTTTATATGCTTCATCTAGTTTATTAATATCAGGTTCTATATTATTAGCTGGAGGCACAATTGGATCTATAATTTATAAATCATTATATACATATTCATTCAATTATGCTGATATTGTTATTATTTTTGGCATTTTATTCATAATAAGTGGATTTGTTTTTTTAATATTATCATTTATTAAGCATGATTAATATCTCTCAAATAGTTTAAAAGGAGTAGCAACTCGCTACTCCTTTTTTTTGAGGTTTTTATCTAATTACTTGATTAATCCGCTTTCTTTAATTAAGAGTTCTAAATCAGTACCTTTAACTTTCTTTAAAGCAATTTTAATTAATTCTTTTTCTTTAAATGGTAAAGGTGCTTGATCTATTGTCTTTTTATCTATTGCATAATAACATGCTTTTAATAATTCTCTAATATCATAAGCACTACCCCATACTTCAGGTACTGCACGATCAACATTTAATAATGTATATACTGCTTCCATACCAGTACGGATTGAATATTCAGTAGTAAATATTGTATCTCTTGGTGTTTCAGCAAATTGACCAAGGAATGCGAAGTTAACTGCGCCATTAGGTACTACTAAAGGACGATCTGACCATTTTCTTGGTTGGAAGAACGCATTAATATATGGCATAAAGCATGTAGTTGTATTACATTCATTCTTTGCTAAATCTTCAATATCATCAAGAGGTACTCCTATATGATATAACCATTCTTTACATATTTCTTCACCAGTACATTCTCTCATAGATTTCTTAACATAATTACCTGGAACATCTGTATGTAAAGAATAAACCCAAACTAAGATAGTATCTTTATCTTGTGCTTTAAATTGAGGTTGTCTATTAATTGTCCAAGACATATACCAATTATTAACAGAATCTTTAACTGTTACAATACCACCAGTA
>URVS01000135.1 GCA_900551385.1 uncultured Mollicutes bacterium
CACACATTGAAATTGAACGTATTAAAGGAAAAATCAATGTATCAATCTTTACAGCTGCTCCTGGTATGGTTTTAGGACAAGATGCTAAAAACATTAAAGAATTAACAGCTGCTGTTAATAAAGTTGTCAAAGGCAAAGAAATAAAATTAACTGTTGTTGAAGTTAAAAATCCTTCATTAGATGCAGTTATCGTTGCTAAAAAGATGGCTAAAGATCTTGAAGAACGTGCTTCATTTAGAAGTGTTCAAAAAATGGCAATTCGTAATGTTTTAAAAGCTGGTGCTGTTGGTTGTAAAACAATGGTATCTGGACGTTTAGCAGGTGCTGATATTGCTCGTAGTGAAGGCTACAAAGAAGGTGTTGTTTCATTACATACATTACGTCAAGATGTTGACTATGCAGTTGCTGAAGCAAGCACTACTTATGGAAAATTAGGATGTAAAGTTTGGATTTCTAAAGGTAAAATCGACCTTAAGAAAAAAGCTCTTCCTGATGAAGCGAAAGGAGAATAATCTATGTTACAACCAAAAAGAGTTAAATATAGAAGACCACATGGCTTAAGCTATGAAGGTAAATCCAAAGCTGGTAATGAAGTATCATTTGGTGAATTCGGTTTACAAGCTCTTGAAGGCGAATACATTACAGCTAGACAAATTGAAGCTGCTCGTATCGTTTTATCAAGATATACAAATAGACAAGGACAAGTTTGGATTAGAATTTATCCTTCACATTGTAAAACAAAGAAACCTGCTCAAGTTCGTATGGGTTCTGGTAAAGGTTCCCCAGATCAATGGGTTGCAGTCGTAAAGGCTGGCAGATGTATGTTCGAAATTGGTGGTGTTCCAGAAGCTACTGCACGTGAAGCATTACGTTTAGCAGCTTACAAACTCCCAATTCACACAAAAATTATTAAGAAAGGAGAGTAATAATTATGAAATTATCTGAAATTAGAGAATTACAAACTACTGAACTTCAAGAAAAAGTTTATGAATTGAAACAAGAATTATTAACTCTTCGTTTCCAACAAGCTACTGGTCAATTAGACAATGGCAAAAAGATTACTGCAGTTCGTAAAACAATCGCTCGCTGTTATACAGTATTAAAAGAGCGTGAACTCGGTATCAACTAGGAGGAATTATCATGGAAAAAATTAATAGATCTTTTCAAGGTGTTGTTACTTCTGACAAGATGGATAAAACAATCACTGTCTTAGTTGAAACACATAAAAAACACGCTAAATATGGTAAACGTGTTCAATATATTAAAAAGTATAAAGCTCACGATGAAGAAAATACTGCTAAAGTAGGAGATATAGTTGTAATTGAAGAAACTAGACCATTATCTGCTACAAAGCATTTCCGTTTAGTTAAAGTCGTTGCTAGAGCTGAAGATGTTAAATAGGAAAGGAGATTAAGTTATGGTTCAAAATGAAACAAATATGGTTGTCGCTGACAACTCAGGTGCTAAATCTGTCCGTATCTTCCGTCTTTATGGCGGTTCAAAAAGAAAATCTTCAACAATTGGTGATATCGTTCTTTGCTCAGTAAAGTCTGCTATTCCAAATGCTAAAGTTAAAAAGGGTGATGTCGTTAAGGCAGTTATCGTTAGAACAAAAAAAGGTATCAACCGTGAAAATGGTTCTTACATCGCATTCGATGATAATGCAGTTGTCTTAATTAATGATGATGGATCCCCACGTGGAACACGTGTCTTCGGACCTGTTGCTCGTGAACTTCGTGATAAGGGAGAAGGATTTATGAAAATCGTTTCTCTTGCTCTTGAAGTATTATAAGGAGGAAATGAAATGAAAATTAAAAAAGGTGATAAAGTTATCGTTATCGCTGGTAGCGATAAAGGTACTGTTGGAACAGTTCAAAAAGCATTTCCAAAATTAAATAAAGTCGTAGTTGAAGGTGTTAATATTCATAAAAAACATCAAAAACCAAGACAAAATAATCCAGAAGGATCAATCGTAGAAATTTATGCTCCAATTGATGTATCAAATGTAGCAATTTACGATGCAAAAACAAAAAAAGCAAGTCGTGTTGGTTACAGCTTTGTAGATGGTAAAAAAGTCCGTATATCAAAAGCTAGTAAGACACAATTAGATTAAGGAGGTCAACCATGGCAGAACAAAAATATGTTGCTCGTTTAAAAGAGAAATATACGAGTGAAATTGTTCCAGCATTAGTCAAAAAATATGGCTACACAAGTGTTATGCAAGTTCCACATATGGAAAAAATCGTCATTAACATTGGTGTTGGTGATGCTACTGCAAATTCTAAGTTGCTTGATGATGCAGTTAATGATTTAACTGTTATCGCTGGACAAAAACCACAAATTACAAAATCAAAGAAATCAATCGCTTCATTCAAATTAAGAGCTAACCAAGCAATTGGTTGTAAAGTTACTCTTAGAGGAAATAGAATGTATGAATTCTTAGATAAATTAATTTCAATTTCTTTACCTCGTGTTAGAGATTTCCGTGGTGTTAGCAAAAATGCTTTCGATGGAAGAGGTAACTACACATTAGGTGTTAAAGAACAATTAATTTTCCCTGAAATCGATTATGATAAAATTGGAAAATTAAGAGGTATGGATATTGTTATGGTTACAACGGCTAATACTGATGAAGAAGCATATTCACTTCTTGAAATGCTTGGTATGCCGTTTGGTAAGTAGGAGGAAAGAATATGGCAAAAACAAGTATTAAAGTTCGTTGCGCCCGCCCACAAAAATATAAAGTAAGAGAATATACAAGATGCTCACGTTGTGGACGTCCTCACTCAGTAATTTCAAAATTCGGTGTATGCCGTATTTGCCTTAGAGAATTAGCTTATAAAGGCGAAATCCCAGGAATGAAAAAATCATCTTGGTAATTAGAAGGAGGGAAATATTAATATGTCAATGACAGATCCAGTAGCAGATATGCTCACAAGAATCCGCAACGCAAATGCTAATAAAGCTGCAACAGTTGCAATGCCTTCTTCAAATCTCAAGGTTCATATTGCTGAAATCTTAAAAGAAGAAGGATTCATCGTTGATTTCATGGTCGATGGTGATGCTAAAAAAGAATTAACAATCACATTAAAATATACTGAAGATGGCACACGTGCTATTACAGGTTTAAAGAGAATTTCAAAACCTGGTTTACGTGTTAATGCTTCAAGTGATAAATTACCAAAGGTTTTAAATGGTTTAGGTATTGCTATTATTTCTACATCACAAGGATTAATGACTGATAGCAAAGCTCGTAAAGCAAAAATCGGTGGCGAAGTTATCGCTTATGTTTGGTAAGAGAGGAGATATTTAATATGTCACGTATTGGAAAAAAAGTTATCGTTCTCCCAACAAATGTTACAGTTCATTTCGAAGGTTCAAAAGTTACTTGTAAAGGACCTAAAGGTGAATTAAGTCATGAATTTAATCCAGCTATGAAATTTGAACTTGATGGTCAACATTTATCAGTTGTTAGACCTGATGATTCAAAAGAAATGAAAGAACTTCATGGAACAACAAGAGCTATATTAAATAATATGGTTCATGGCGTTTCAGAAGGATTTAGTAAAAAACTTCTCATTAATGGTATTGGTTATCGTGCTGCAATGAGAGGAAAAACTTTAGTTCTTAACATGGGATATTCTCATGAAGTATTAGTTGAACCAGTTGAAGGAATTGAATATAAATTATTCGAAAAATCAGTTGGAACAAGTAAAACACAAGGAATTGAAGTCTTTGGTATTGATAAACAAGTAGTTGGCCAAATGGCTGCTGAAATCAGAGCGGTTCGTGAACCTGAACCATACTTAGGTAAAGGTATCAAGTACGAAAATGAAGTTATCCTCCGTAAGGAAGGTAAACGTGCTGGTAAAAAGTAGGAATTTGCTCAAATAAGGAGAAATAGGAACTATGATTAATAAGGAATCTAAAAATGTAAGTCGTGTTAGACGTCATGCTCGTGTAAGAGCAAAGATTTCTGGCACTGCTGATTGCCCACGTTTGAGTGTATATCGTTCAAATAAAAATATACATGCACAAATTATTGATGATGTTAAAGGTGTAACTTTATGTTCTGCATCATCACTTCAATTAAAATTAACAAATGGTGGAAATATCGAAGCTGCTAAACAAGTTGGTGCAGCTGTCGCAAAAGCTGCTTTAGAAGCAGGTATCACAAAAGTTGTCTTTGACCGTTCTGGATATGTCTATCATGGACGTGTTGAAGCTTTAGCAAATGCAGCTCGTGAAGCTGGATTAAAATTCTAGGAGGATTTAGTAAAAATGGCAGAAGAACAAAAAGTAGTTACTCCAGAAGTAACAGAAAAAGCTCCTGAGCAAGCAACAAAAGCTCCTAGAGAAAATAAAGGAAATCGTAAACCTAACGGAAAAGGACCTCGTAAATTTAACAAAGGTGCTAAACGTGAAGAAAAATTATACGAAGAAAGAGTTGTTGCTATTAACCGTGTATCAAAAACTGTTAAAGGTGGACGTCATATGCGTTTTGCTGTCTTAATGGTTATTGGTGATGGAAAAGGTAATTTTGGTTTTGGAACTGGCAAAGCTGGTGAAGTACCAGAAGCAATCAAAAAAGCATTAGCAGCAGCTAAAAATAACATGTATCATATTAACATTGTTAAAGGTGGTACTGTTCCACATGATGTTATGGGTGAATACTCAGCATCAAAAGTTTACTTAAAACCAGCTAAAGAAGGTACTGGTATCATCGCTGGTGGTCCAGTTCGTGCTGTCTTAGAATTAGCAGGTATTAAGAACATCGTTTCAAAAGTTTATGGTTCAAGAACACCTATTAACTGTATTCGTGCTACTATAAACGGTCTTAACTCAAT
>URVS01000136.1 GCA_900551385.1 uncultured Mollicutes bacterium
AAATCTCGCATCCTCATGTGGTTCCCATTTTTGAGAATATGGTGGATTTGAAACAACAGCATCAACATACAATACTTCGTATGTATTTTCCTTATTTCCTTCATCAAAATATGGCCAGTCATCCGCTAAGGTATCACCACATCTAGCAACAATATTTTCAGGTTTAATACCTCTCATTACTAAATTCATTCTAGTTAAAGAATAAGTGTTTTCTTTTAATTCTTGAGCATAATATTTAATTTTATTTTTATCTTTAAGATATTTAGCAACACTTTGTCCAATATTAATTAATAATGAGCCAGACCCAGACGTAGGGTCATATATTTCAATTGTTTCTCTATCTTTAAGATGATTTGCAACAATTTGTGACATAACTAAAGAAACTTCATGTGGTGTATAAAATTCACCTGCTTTTTTCCCAGCATTTGCTGCAAAATTACTTATTAAATATTCATATATATAGCCAAGAACATCATATCCTTGCTTATCATCCATTGGAATTTGATCAATCAAATTAATCAACGAATTAATTGCTTTAGTTCTAGCACCAGATGTATCACCTAATTTAGATAAGCCTTTATCCAATGTATCAAAAATATTTTCAAATACTTTTTTATGATTTTCATTGATATTTCTTGTAAAAGCAGAAAGAGCATCACTGACATTAGATGCATCAAAATCGCTCCCTTTTTCAAGCCATGTTGAAAATAAATCATCATAAGAAATAAAATAACCATATCTATCACGACAAGTTTTATAAAGGTCTTCATTTGCTTCTACCAAATAATTTTTAAGATCATCCTTTATCCATCCATCAGATAGCAAACCATTTAATTCTTTATCAGATAAAAATTTATAAAAAATAAAACCTAAAATATAATCTTTATATTCATTTGCATCAATTTTAGAACGCATATTATTTGCTGATTTCCAAATTGTAGTAGCTAATTCTTGTTTATTCATTATTCTCCTCCATTTAATAAAATTAAAACTCTTTAAGTTGTTAGTTTAATAATTTATTCCCTTTCTTAGATATTTTTATAATATCACAAATATATTTAAATTCTCAATTTTGTTCAAATTTTTTCCATTTTTTGTCATTCTTGGGAACAGCGTAAACTCGGAGATGAAGCTACAGAACTACTAGCTGGTGGAGATATAGATAAGGCAAAATCATCTGAAAATGGTAAATATCCTATATACGCAAATGCACTAACTAATGAAGGAATAGTTGGATACTATAACGATTTTTTTCGAGTAAAAGCACCAGCAGTAACAATAACTGGAAGAGGCGAAATTGGGTATGCTATTGCAAGAAATGTCGATTTCACACCAGTTGTAAGGCTTATTTCAATAAAAACAAAACATAACAATAGTTTCTTGGCAAATGCTATAAATCAATTAAAAGTTGTTTCTGAATCTACGGGAGTTCCTCAATTAACAGTTCCACAAGTTGAAAAATATGAGATAAAGTTTCCAGTTGAAATCAAAGAAGAAATTCAAATTGCTAAGTTGTTTAATGGTTTGGATTCCCTTATCACCCTTCATCAGCGTAAATGAAAATATGATTTTATGCGCAGATGAAAGTATCAAGATAAAATCAACCAGTTTGGTCAAAAAAATAAAAAAATGATATTTTATTAACAACTTTATGAAATTGTGTTATAATTTTTTTGAGTTTAAAAAGGTACACCTTTATGGATAAAACTTCTAATAATTTAATTATTTTATTAACTATTCATTAGATATTTTTTTATTATTGTCATTTTATTAAAGAATGATTAAACATTAACGAAACAGCCGAAAAAGTTTAGCAAAATATAAAGTTTTTATGGTATTTCCGTAAAAAGTATTTTAAAATGAGAAGTTTTTTGATAAAATATATTTGTAAGGAACAAATATTATGATAATAAGACCAAATTATTTAGAAAGAATTAAACCATTTATAGATGTAAAATTAGTCAAAATTCTTGCAGGAATTAGAAGATGTGGAAAATCAACAATTTTAGAAATGTTAAAGCTAGAACTTCTTTCTCGTGGAATTGATGAAAATCATATAATTACAAGAAAATATTCAAATGAAGATTATGATAAATCATTTACTTCTAAAAAAATGTATGAAGAATTAAAATCTCTTATAATTGATAACAATAAATATTATTTTTTACTTGATGAATTACAAGAAATAACTGGTTGGGAAAAAGTTATAAATACTCTACTTGAGAATTATAATACAGATATTTATGTAACTGGTTCAAATTCAAGACTGATGAGTAGTGAAATATCAACTTATTTAACTGGAAGATATATAACAATTCCTGTTTATACTCTTTCGTTTAAAGAATATTTAACTTTTAAAAATAATACTAATAAATCAAACAAAGACCTTTTGCAAGATTATATTCGTTATGGTGGTTTCCCATTGGTTGCTAGTAGTAATTTTGATGAAAAATCAACATATTCAATTGTAGAAGATATTTATAATTCTGTTGTTATAAAAGATATAGTTAATAGACATTCAATTACAAATATAGACTTATTTAATCGTGTTGTGAGATTTATTGTTGAAAATGTCGGTAAAACATTTTCTGCAAATTCAATAGTAAATTTTTTAAAGTCAGAAAGAAGAACAATTTCTGTCGAAGCAATTTATAATTATTTAGAATGGTTAGAAAAAGCATTTGTTATTTATCGTTGTAAAAGATATGATTTACAAGGTAAAAGTATCTTAAAAACACAAGAAAAATTTTATTTAGCTGATCAATCTATAAAATATGCATTGTATGGATTTAATCCAACAAGTATTGCTTCAACAATAGAAAACATTGTTTTCTTTGAACTTAAACGTCGTGGTTTTGATGTTTATATAGGAAAGAATGCTGATAAAGAAATAGACTTTGTTGCAACATCTCGTAACGATAAAATTTATATTCAAGTATGTAAAGAATTACCAAAAAAATCTGATAGAGAAATAGATAATCTCCTGGAAATAAAAGATAATTATCCTAAATTGGTTGTTACACTTGATGATTATGCAGGTGGTAATATCAATGGTATTAAAATTGTTCATCTAGCAGATTTTTTACTTAATGAAAACATTTAAATTATTAATGTATTTTTTATTTAATTATTATGCATTTTTAATTATATTTTTAGAATTAAATAGATAAAAATTATTTTGATATAATCATTTAGAGGTGATTATATGAAATATGGATATATAAGAGTAAGTACAAAAGAACAAAATATTGATAGACAGCTTAATTGCATGTATGCACAAGGATTAGATAATAAATCAATATTTATTGATAAACAAAGTGGAAAAAATTTTGATAGAAATGAATATCAAAAATTAAAAAATATGTTAAAATCAGGTGATTTATTAATAATTAAAAGTATTGATAGATTAGGAAGAAATTATGATATGATTATTGATGAATGGCGAACACTTGTTAATATTTTAAATGTTGATATTCAAGTATTGGATATGCCACTTCTTGATACTAGAGCAGAAGGAAGAAATCTCATTGGAAAATTTATTAGCGATATTGTACTTCAAATATTATCTTTTGTAGCTGAAAATGAAAGAGATAATATTAAATTGCGTCAAGCAGAAGGTATTAAAATTGCTAAAGAAAAAGGAAAACATTTAGGTCGTCCAAGAATAATACTTCCAAATAATTTTCAAGAAATAGCAAATCAATATAAGAAAAAAGAGATAACATTAGCCGAAGCATTGTCATCTCTTAATATGAATAGAAGTAGTTTTTATAAAAATTTAAAATCTTTTATATAATATTATTCATAAATATTAACCAAATTAAATTCTTCACAAAGTACTAAATATGCTGCATATTTTTTAGCATCTTTTTTAGATGTACTAGTAGCAGTATAAGAAATATTTTTATCATTAAGAATACATGTGCATGACCATAATTGATTACCATTTTCATCATAAGATGGTGTATCACTAATATTATAAATAGGCATATTTTGATATCCTTCTTGAGCTAATTCTTGTAATAAATTAATAGCATTATCCATATTAATTATTTCAGGTAATTCATCATTAATTGACCATAATTCATTATGTTCTTCAATATCTAAATAAGCATTTTCAGCACATTTATTTCTTGCTTCATTTTTACTATAACCAGTTCCTAAATATCTAATATTTCCTCTTTTTGTTTTCATCCTAAGCTGCCAATGAAAAACAAAAATAATGCTTTTTAGAGGATTAGAAAGCAAGGAGTTCATAGTTAATTCTAAAAATTCAAAAGAAAAGCTGTGTGAATGCTCGATTCACACAGCTTCGCTTCTATTTCGGACAGAACTATTTACCTACTTTTTAGCAAACATAGATTCGATATATTGTTCCATTTGCTTTGCCATGTCTTTATCCTCACATTTGGCTACCAGTTTCTGACCGATCTTTTTCCAACGGTTGATCTGCAGAGGAGTAGCTTTTTCTTTTGCTCCGGCAATTATCGAGAATGGGAATTCTTCCGGAGAAAGGTTATTCACTTCTTTTTCACAGACTGTAAGCAGCTGATTCGGATTATTGGCTAAGAGTGCTTTAGCGATATTGATCTGCCCTACCAATGATTTTTCATTTTTCAATTTCAAACCGACAATCTCTTTCTTCATCTGATCCAGGTCGGCAGCTGTTGTCGATTTATCCCGTCCGTAGAAAATCATCATCAATTTACGTTGATACCCGCTGGACAGTCGTTTATCGACAGCTTCTTCCGTATTATTTTGTGCAAACTTCTCCCGGTTGGCCAACAAATATTCATAAGCTTCAGAGCCTGCCGGAGCTAAA
>URVS01000137.1 GCA_900551385.1 uncultured Mollicutes bacterium
TTTTTTGCATAATTATTAATTTTTTAATTATTTTCTTGTTCAAACGTGATTCTCAAAATTACTCCATAAGAAAGTAAAATATTTCCTTCTGAAGAAGTTATTTTTTTACTTTCCTTTTCTAAAATAGCATTTTTTGGATAATAAACTTTAGCATTTTCACCATTTTTGAAAAGGCCAATAGTAAAAGATCCACCAGAAATAGTAACTCTACTTGAATTTGCTAAATAAATTGCAGATTCTGCACTAGCAAACCATATACCAGTTTTTCCTTCAGCAGCTTTTATATTTGCTGTACCAAATAATTGTAACTTACCTCCATTATTAACTCTGATTGCATCGCCAGTTGTTCCAGTAACTATTAATGTTGATTCATTGTCCAAAAATAAGTTAGTAACTGAAACAGTTCCATTTACATTTAAAGTACCTTTATTAATAACCTTAATATTTTCTGATGAAAGATTGTTATTAACTACACAATTTGTTTCATCAACTACTAAATTTTTCATTGAAGTGCTTTTTGTAGTTAAACTAGCTTCTTTTCCTTTAAAAGTTAAAGTATTAACAGTTAAACCACTATTACTAATAAATTTAACATTTTCAATAGTTAAAGCATTAAAGCTTGAATTTTGATCAGTTCTAGTAACTTTTAATGTACCATTGCCACTAATTTTTACTGAAGGTAATGCATTACCATTGAGCATTGAAATATTTGGAACTTCTACAGTATCATTAATAGTTAAAATATATGTTCCATCTTGATATGTACCTTGTATTTTATTTTTATTATTAGATGCAATTTTCCAATTTATATCAACATTATTATAATCTGCCCAAGAACAAGTCAAAGTATCAGCAGTTATTTCTTTTTTAAATACAATATTACTATATGTTTTATGAGTGAAAGTAGCTGTACCTTCTTGACCATTATTATATTTATATTCACTTCCGTCTTTTGCAATCTGAGAATAATTATAATTAGATTCATTAAGGATTGGTAATTCTACTTCTTTACCATTAATTTTAGCAATACCAGTTTCAGTATAAGTTGGTTCTTTAATAATAAAATCACTTGATTGATATTCTTTAAGAGCTTTTGCACTTTCACCATAATAATAAAGTGATTTTGCTAAAGTTTTCATTGCTTCATTTTTGCTATTTTGCATACGTGCAGCATAATCATTAATTGAATATTTAAGAGTTTGTGTATTACTTCCATCTTTTAATTCAATAGTATATTGTTTACTAAAATCAAGAGCGTAAATATTTTTTAAAGTATATGTATATAGTTCTTGATTTTTAACTAATTTTGAAGTGACATCTTCATTATCTACAAACACACTAGCAGTTGTACTTGCTTTTTTTAAACCAAATTGTATTGCAGGAAGAGTATCAAATACTACAGTAGCACTATAAATTTGAGTTTCATCAGCAAATTTTTTAGTTAAACTCATTTTATCTTTAATTTCATTATCTTTACTTGGTGTAGCAGTTACTGCAGTATTAAATTTATAAAATTTTGCTGCTTGACCATAATAAATAAGATCTTTTGCTACATTTTTATATTGTTCTACATATTCTCCATCAATAATTTGATTAAGATATGATGAGACACTATAATCTGTCACTTTTAATTTATCATTTACTTT
Source organism: uncultured Mollicutes bacterium (assembly GCA_900551385.1). Taxonomy (GTDB): domain Bacteria; phylum Bacillota_I; class Bacilli_A; order RFN20; family CAG-449; genus CAG-449. The sequence continues at coordinate 1,647 of URVS01000137.1, forward strand.
AATTGAAAAATTAGCGTCAATATATTGTGGAGTTACTTTTTCAAATATAAATTCCCATTTACCTTCAGATTTTTTACCTTCAACTTTAGCATTTAATACTTCGGTTGTACTTTCAAATGATGCAGTAGCATTTGTAACACTTTCATCAAGTGAAACATAATATTTGACAACAATACCATCAGTTAATGCAACTTGAAAATTACCTTCATTAGCATTTTTAATTTTTAAATTAACTTTTGGTAATAAAAGTTGAACATTATTTACATCAATATTTTTTTCTTGTACATGTAAATTTAATAAATTTGTTGAACTAAGTGCAATAGCAAAAGATGATACTAAAACAACCAACAATTTATTTTTTAAAGTTTTCATATATTTTTCTCCTTCATTTAATTTTGTTGATTACCATTAGTAACATCACCAAAAACATCAGTTTCACCTAAAAACGATCCACCTGGTTCTCCACTTGCCATTAGGACATCCTCTGTACGAACTGAAATAACTTTTATCTCACAACGAGTATAAACTTTCTTTTTCATTTTTTAATCCTCCTAAAAATGAATCAGGGTATTATAAGCCCTTACATTTATAAATTAACAAATGATTTTTTATTGTCAATGCTCTTGCCATAGACGGTATTTTCCACGTCGAAAATGGTATATTTAAATTATTTTATTTAAAGAAAACAATACTTAATTGAAAAATATTCTTATTTGTATCTACACGCATAATTCCATCATAACGAGAAACAATTTCACGTATACTTTTTAATCCGTATCCATGATAACCAATATCACCTTTAGTTGTGATAGGTAATCCATTTTCCATTTTTAATTCATTTCCTATAAAATAATTATCTTCTCTAATAATAATAGCGTTTTGGCGTTCTTCAATGACAAAATCAATACATCTTTTTTGTTTATCTTTAATAATATCAACTGCTTCTACAGCATTATCTAAAATATTACCAAGTAATGCATATAAATCTCCATCATTTAAAAATTTAAGTATTTTTCCATCTACAATACAAGTAAAATCAATATTTTTTTCTTTACACAATAAATTTTTTTCAGTTAAAATAATATCTATTGTTTTATTACCAGTTGAGATTTCAGCATCATAAAAAGAAATAAGTTTTTGCATTTCATCAATTGTTTCTTTATCAACGCCTCTATTATCACCTATATTACGAATTTTATGTTTCATATCATGACATTTAATATTTATTAAATCGATTGTTTCTTTACGAATTTTAAAATGTTTTTGTTGTTCATCATATAGTCTAGAAATAATTTCCATTTCCTGTTCAATATCTTTAGTTTTAATCATACTCATTTGTAAACATAAAAGTGATACACATAGAAGAATACTTATTAAAATATAAATAATTTGAATAGAATTAGATACTTTTTTTTCATATCTAAAAATATCTGAAATAATTATATCCGCGACAAGTGCAAAACCAATAAAACAAATTATAACTGGGCTTTTAAAAGATAAATTACCATTTTTACCAATACGTGGCTTTAAAATAGTATTCATAATAACATAAACAACTACAAAATATACCGAAACATAAACTACAAAACTAAAAGCAATCATTCCACCAACATTATCAAAAGAAATATTAGTGTTTTCATAAGCTAAACTAATAAATGCTTGTGAATCAAACAATGTTACATTAATAAAAGAAAATATTAAATATGATATATGTTGAACAGTGTATGCTGCAATAGAACAAAATAAAACATTAATAAATTTAATACGATAACACATTATTAATCCACACATAGTTACAATAAAAAACAAAATAAACATAAGTGATGATGAAATCCAATTATTAACCAAATTTGATGGATACAAAATTGCACATGAATAACATAAAATAATTGCTAATGGTGCTAAATAAATTATTCCTCTTCTTCTTGGATAATGGAATGTTAATATTAATTCAGCAATTATGAGTTCAGTCATGAATATTATTTTATAAAGAGATAGCCAACTCATAATTTCCTCATTTTTTTAAAGTGCCAAAAGAAATATATTGAGCAACAGCTAATAAAAATTCACTTTTTTTTCTTCTTGAAATTTTTATAACGTCTCCACCAACAATACAATCTTCTTTATTTATTTTATTAACATATTTTAAATTAACCAAATAACTTTGATCACACATAAAAAAGCCATAAGGTCCTAATTTTTCACAAACTGTTTTCATTGTTCCTTCACGTACTTCAAAACTACCATCAATAGTATGATAAATAATTTGATGATTGTACACTTCGACATATTTAATATCTGCTACAGTGAAAATTTTTTCAGCATATCCATCACGTCTTTTATCACGAATTTTTATAATGATTTTTTGATCTGCATCACTTTTAATCATACTAATAGCACGTTCTACTTTTAAAACAAAATTATCATAATCTATAGGTTTAACCATAAAATTAAAACAGAATGTGCTTACCAAAATAAAGCCATACCCATATTTTTAGGCAGTACAGCCGCATTGTGCGTGCTCAGCCTTTTATATCTTGATGTAGACTGGATAAAGCTTGCAGGCCGTGTGCCGGATATGGGCAGTATATTTTACCGCCTGGCACAGTTCGATTTTAAATATATGGATTTAATTGCCGCGGCGATGTGGGAAACGCTTTCCATTACGGTGCTTTCCACATTGTACAGTGTTATTTTAGGTTTGTTTTTTGGCATGTTTGCGGCAGAAAATATTTTCCGTATGCGCTGGCTGTCGGTACTGGTGCAGTCATGGTTTACCTTTTTGCGTGCCGTGCCGACTCCGGTATGGGTGCTTTTAATGATGGTGTGCCTCGGCATGGGGCCTGCCGCCGGTATTGCCGGTTTGTGCGTGCATACAACGGCGTTTTTTACCCGTGCTTTTGCGCAGAGCTTTGAAAGCATCCCGCAGGAAACTATCGAAGCGCTGGAGGCAACAGGCGTTGGCAGAATAGGCGTATTCTTTAACGCAGTGCTGCCTGCGGCACTTTCGCAGCTGGTAGCGTGGATTGCCATGCGCTTTGAAATAAACTTTTCGGAATGTGCCATTTTGGGCATGATTGGCGCGGGCGGCATTGGTTTTATCATTGCGCGCAGCATACAGGGCTA
>URVS01000138.1 GCA_900551385.1 uncultured Mollicutes bacterium
AGGCTGGAATTGATAACGGCGGTGGGGCCGCCGGACTGTCCAACGATCAGATTTTTCATGAAAAAACCCCTTTCTTCTGTAAGGTTTTTGTTTTCTTCAGGATCAAAACGTATGCGGAAGGCAGACAGAACCTGCCTGACAGTCATACGCAGATCAGACTCAGACATCATTCTATCATAAAAACGTTCAAAGAGATACCCCTAAAAGTCGGAAAAAGAAAAAAGGAAAACAGTTTCTGAAAATCCGTCGCAGAAAGACAAAAATCCGCTAGAAATGTACAAAAAACGGTTGACAAATAAAAAACCGGGGCGTATGATTAACAGCAAGATTTTAGTGAGTTGATATTCTACTTAATAGAAGAGACGCAGAAGAAGGAGGAGATTTTTATGAAAAAGATATCAATTGTTGTTCCAATGTATAACGAAGAAGAAATGATTCCTTTGTTTTTTGAAACTGCCAATAATGTTATAAAAAATTTAGATAATAAATATAAAGTTTCTTTTACTTGTGTTGATGATGGATCAAAAGATAGAACTCTTGATTTGTTAAAAAAACAAAGAAAAATACAAAGTAACATTAGAATTATCTCTTTTTCAAGAAATTTTGGTCATGAAGCTGCTGTATGTGCAGGGTTAAAACAATCTAATGGGGATATAATTATTGTAATGGATGCTGATTTACAAGATCCACCAGAAGTTATTCTTCAATTAATAAAAAAATATGAAGAAGGATATGATGTTGTAAATGCTAAAAGAATTAATAGAGAAAAAGATCCGTTTTTAAAAAAAATAACAGCAGAAGGATTTTATTCTATAATTAATAAATTATCAACTAAAAATAAAATACCAAGTAATGTAGGTAATTTTAGATTGATGACTAGAAAAGTTGTTGATTATATTAATGAATTAACTGAATCAAATCGTGTTTTTAGAGTAGAAGTTCCTTATGTTGGATTTCCAACAGCAGAAGTTGAATTTGCTAGACCAGAAAGAATAAAAGGAAAAACTCATTATAATTATAAATCAATGTTTAGATTAGCTGGTGATTCCATTGTTTCAAATTCTATTGAACCATTAAGATGGGTTTTATTATTAGGAATCGGATTTTTAATTATTTCAATAATATTATTTATAATATTTTTAATTCTTAAATTAACAAAAGTTTTAGGAACTTTAGGTATTGTTCTTTCTACTATTTCTATTTGGGGTAGTATTATTTTGATATGTATTGGAATAGTTGGTAATTATGTAGGAAGAACTTTAATAGAAACTCAAAAAAGACCTTTATATTATATAAAAGAAGAAATTGAGGATAAATAAATGAAATTAAATGAAAGAATTATACAATTAAGAAAAGATAAAGGATTAACTCAAGAAGATTTAGCGTCATATATGAATGTTGATACTCAATTAATTATTGATTGGGAAAAAGGAGAATTAGAACCTAATGCTAGTGAATTAATTAATTTAGCTAAAGTATTAAATGTTTCTCTTGATGAATTAGTTTATTCATATAAAGATAATTTTGAAGAACCAATCTATAAAAATGAAGTTTTTTATATTGTTAAAAAAATAATTTTGATGTTATCTTTATTGGTTTGTCTTATTGCATATATAGTAATTGGAATTTTATTAAATTTATGGCATCCAGGTTGGATAATATTTTTATTAATACCAATTGTTGATTCTATATTTAACGCTATTGAAAAAAGGAAATTTAAAGAATTCAATTTTGCAATATTAATTATAATTATTTATTTAATATTAGGCCTCCAATTTAATTTATGGCATCCATATTGGTTTATTTTCTTAGCTATTCCTTTATATTATTATTTTGCTGATTTAATTGATAAATTATTAAATTAAAAAAATAGAATAAATGATGATCATCTATTCTATTTTTATTATATTTTAATTTAATTAAATACCAGAAACGGCGATTTCTTTAACATAAACTGAGCATGAAGAAGTGTCTCCGAAATGTTCTACATTATTAGCGACTTCTTTAATGTCTTTAAAAATTTTAAATAAGTTACCTGCTACTGTAATTAAACATACAGGAGTATCTCTTTTGCCATTTTTGATTAAATAGCCTTTAGCTTGTAATGAGAAGTTACCTGATTGAGGATTCATACCTGCATGGAGGCCTTCAACATCAGTAATATAAATTCCTTCGTTGACTAAATTAAATAATTCTTCTTCAGTTAATTTACCTGGTTTTAAGCAAACATTAGTAGTAGATGTACCAACTTTTCCCCCACCTCTATAACCATTTCCTGTTGAATTAACACCATCTTTTTTAGCAGTTGCTAAGTTATATAAATATGTTTCTAATTTACCTTTATTAACAATTTTTTTGTTATATGTAGCAACACCTTCATCATCAAAATATCTGAAAAATGGGTTCTTATCTAAAGGCCTTTCTTCAATTGTTACTTTACTTGAAGCAACTTTTTGATGTAATTTTCCTTTGAATAAAGATGTGTTTTTTTGTACTTCGTCAGCAATAGCATTAGAAATAAAGAAACCCATTAATGAAGCAGTAACTTCTGGATTAAGAATTGCTTTATATTTTTTAGATTCGCATGGTTTACCATTTAATTGAGAAATAGTGGAATCAACAACTATATTAACAAATTCATTAACATTAAATTTATCTAAATCATTATCAATAATTGATTTAAAACCTGTTTTAGTTTCTCCATCTTCTCCTGTTGCAACTGCTTGAGCATAAATAGAGAAAGAATTAGTTTTAGATTTTAAATTTAAACCATAAGAATTTAATAAATTATATTCAGTAGTTCCTTCAGAATATCCTATTTCTATATCAGTAATTCTTTTGTCTGCTTTTTTAATTAATGATTCAATTTCTTTAATTAAAGCCATTTTTTCTTCAATGCTTATTTTTTCTAATTTAGGATTATAAACATTTTTCTTTTGGTATTTTTCACTACCTTTAAAGATAATAACTTCATCAGAAGAATTATTAACAGAAGCATTTTCTATAATTTTATCAATAACAAAATCGACAGTTGATCTATCAATTTTTTCTGTATTAACATAACCTGCTTTATTGTTATATGTTCCTCTTGCTGATAAAGAAGAAAGAGTAGAAGTTGAATATGATTCTACTTCACCACGGAAGAAAGAAAAAGATAAAGAATAATCTTTAGAATAAGATAATTCTAATTCTTTAATACCTTTTTCTTTTGCTTTTAAAAAATAATTATCAAATTTCATATTAATTTATTTTCTCCCCTCTACCACCAACAGTCATTTCAGAAACTCTAATGGTTGGTTGACCAACATCAGTTGGAATAGATCCAGAAGCTGCACCACACATACCTTGGGCTCTAAGTAAATCGTTAGCAATCATATCAATTTTTAATAATACTTCTTTACCAGAACCAATTAATGTAGCACCTTTAACTGGATAAGATATTTTACCATTTTCAACAATATATGCTTCATTAGCAGCAAAATTAAATTCACCTGTAGCAGGATTGACTGAACCGCCACCTAATTTTTTTGCATATAAACCAAATTTAGTATTTTTAATAATTTCTTCAGGAGTAGATTTACCTGCTAAAATAAATGTATTAGACATTCTTGATGTTGGTTCATATTTATAAGATTGTCTTCTTGAAGCACCATTTTCTTTAGCATTCATTCTTCTACCGTTAAATGGATCAATTAAATAAGAAGTTAAAATACCGTCTTTAATTAATAAATTACGATGAGTTGGGTTACCTTCATCATCAAAATTCTCACTTCCCCAACCACCTTCAATAGTGCCATCATCAACTGCTGAAACGATATCAGAAGCAATTTTAGTACCTAATTTATTAGAGAAAACAGATAAATTTTTACTTACAGCAGAAGCTTCAAGAGAGTGTCCACATGCTTCATGGAAAATAACTCCACCAAATCCATTACCAATAATAACTGGCATTTTTCCTGATGGACATTCTTTAGCATTAAGCATTGTAATTGCTGATTCAGCGGTTTCTTTACCTAATTTTTCAAAATCAATTTCTTGATTAAAAAATTCAAATCCTTTACTTGCTCCTGGACCTTCAAATGCTGATTCAATAGCGTCTCCATTAGAAGCAATAGCAGAAATAAATGCTCTACCTCTAGTTCTAGTATCTTCAACATAGCGACCTTCAGAATTGAAAATATAAACTTTTTGTTGACGATTTAAAAAGCCTGCCATAACACGGACTATTCTTTCATCATAATTTTTACATGCATCACTACCTTTTAAAAGATATTTAATTTTATCTTCTTTTGAAATTGTTGAATAATCAATTTTAGGTTGATGATGATATTTATTTTTAACTTTTGTAATTTTTGTAACTGTAACTTTTCTTTCTTCGTTAAATGAAGAAGCAAGAGTTTTAGCTAATTTTAATAGACCATTTTTACTTAAATCATTAGTGTAACCATAAACACTTTGTAATTTGTTTAAAAGTCTAATACCTGCACCATATATTATTGAATCAGTAGAAGTTTCACAATTTCCATTGTCTAATGAAATGTTTTCTACATTAGTATCTTCAATAAATATTTCAGCAAAATCAGCACCTGTTGCTAAACATTCATTTAAAACTAATATTGCTAATTTTTTAGAAATCATAATATTTGTTCCTTTCTTTATATGCTTATCTCTTAGTTCTTTCTTTTGGATCCATATAGTCCCTGAGCGTATCTCCGAAAAGATTAAAGATCATAACCGTTATAAA
>URVS01000139.1 GCA_900551385.1 uncultured Mollicutes bacterium
TTTCATTTTTAAATACTAACTGACCTATGATCATTGCTAAAGCAGTTGGTAAAAGCCATCCAAATCCTATAGATGCTAGTGGTAAGAAGTTTAAGTTTAATCCTGGTATTAATAATAGTATAGAAAAGACTAAAGAAGTATATACTCCTAATCTACCAGCTTTTATCTTAATGTGCTTATGTAGTAAAGCGAAAACTATTATAGTAATAGAAACAGGATATAAAAGATTTAATATAGGTGATGAGAAAACTACAATATTATCAACACCAAGTAAAGCAACTGCAAAGCTTACTATAGATATTGCTAAAACATTAAACTTGTAAGATAATTTACCTTTAGTAATTGTTTCAAAATAGTCTGCTCCAGCAGTTATTAAACCTATAGAAGTTGTTAAACAAGCAAGTGCCATTGCTACTCCTATAAGAATTGGACCAGCACTTCCAAGGACATTTTTAGCAATTAAAACTAAAAGAGAAGTTTTATTTATGTCACCAGATACAAGTCCAGATGTTTGAGCACCAATATATGTAATTCCTCCGTATACAAAGGCAAGACCAATAACAGCAACTAAACTACCTATAAAAAGTACTTTAGACATTTCTTTGCCTTTATATCCTTTATTTTTAATGGATGAAGTTATTATAGCAGCAAAAAGTAAAGCTGCAAGAGCATCCATAGTTTGATAACCTTCTAAAAGTGAATAAGCAAATACCCCTGTATCATTATTTGGTAAAATAGCACCAATTGGCATAAATATACCTTTAATAATAAGTACTACTAAAATAATTATTAAAGCAGGTGTTAAGAACTTACCTATAGTGTCAATAATTGATGATCTTTTTAATACTAAGACAATATTAATTATAAAGTAAGCTAAAATCACTAACCATGCTGGAATTGCAGGGAAAAATGGATTTATAGCTACTTCAAAAGTAGTTGCTGCGGTTCTTGGAACTGCAAGTAATGGTCCAATAGATAAAAATAAAACTGAAGTAAAAATTATAGCAAATTTCTTACTTATCTTTTCAGCAATACCTTCAAATGTTCCATCTCCTTTTGAACAAGCAAGTATAGCTAAAAGAGGTAAACCAACGCCTGTAATTATGAAACCAAGCATACCAATAAAATATTGTGAGCCAAGCTGATATCCAAGATGACCAGGGAAAATTAAATTACCTGCGCCAAAAAACATGGAGAATAAAGCAAACCCAATTATAATTGCATCTTTTGTTGTTTTTCTCATTTTTTTAATCAATCCTTTGTTTTAATATAATTTTGTTAACATAACTTTTAAATTATATCATTATTTTAAAAAAAGTAACAGGAAGTTTATTAAAATAACTAATTATATTTTAGATATTAGTAAATATAATACTATTAGGTGAATATGTATTTTAAAGTCAATAAATTATAGAAGGATGGAATATGTGTGAAGAAGGTATTGCTTTGTTTATTAATTTCAACTATAGTTTTAACTGGATGTGCATCTTCAAGTAAAAATGATAAAGGAGAAACCAATAGTACATCTGAGAACAATGTTACAGAAAGCGTAGGAAATAAAAGTGATACAGCAAATTCTACTGATGCAAAAGATACTATAGAAAATAAAAAAATAGAATCTACTAACGAAGAGATAGAAAATACAGCAAGTGAAGAGAGCGATGTTAGTACTAGTTCACAATATAAGGTAGAAGAAAACATTCCTACAGAATATAAGAGTGCATTAAGAAAAGCAGAATCATATAGTGAGACTATGAATATGTCTAAAGCCGGAATATATGATCAGCTAACATCCGAATATGGTGAGAAGTTTACAGCTGAAGCTGCCCAATATGCTATAGACAATCTCCAAGCAGATTGGAATAAAAATGCCTTAGAAAAAGCAAAATTATATGCTGATACTATGAATATGTCTAAAGCTGGAGTATATGACCAATTAATATCTGAATATGGTGAGAAGTTTACATTAGAAGAAGCGCAATATGCTATAGATAATGTACAAGCAGATTGGAAAGAAAATGCATTAAAAACAGCAAAATCATATCAAGAAATTATGTCTATGTCTCCAGCTGCAATATATGACCAATTAATATCAGAATATGGAGAAAAGTTTACTGCAGAGGAAGCACAATATGCTATAGATAATTTGCAGTAGAATAGTAAACTGGCATTGAGAGTATCTCAATGCCAGTATTTAAAATTTAATCTTACTAAATAAACATTTTTATTAATAAAGCTTCTTACATTAAAGTAGGGCCATTATTAAGATTTGGTAATGCACTAATATCAAATTTTTCCTTATCATTACCACTTTGTTCTGGATTGGTAACTTTATGCATATTATTTGCTACCTCTACAGCATCACCTAAAAAAGTCTCTTTGTTAGTGATTACTTTAGGATTAGAATAATTTAAGATATCTTCATTAGACAACTGATCATTAAATTTCATTTCACCAATATCTTTATTAAGGCTTAACACCATTTCACCATCATTTGAATGAGAAATATTAGTTTTAAATTTATGGGATGATATACCTACAGGATTACCATTTTTATCATGCATTAAATTTACCTCCTTAATTTATATTTATCTTATTATTTGGAGAAAGAGAAAATTAATTCATAAACCTCTTCAATTATTAAATTATCAATATAACCCCATTAAAATTAAACGAAATGCTATTGTATCACTGTAGAAATAAGGCGCATTTTATTAAATTGTTAAAATAAACCTAGTTGTGAAGGAATTAATATTTTATTACATAAAAGTATAGACTATAGATATATATTTATTTACAAAGAAAGGATAATTATATGAAAAAAGAATTATTAGAAAAGATAATTGATCATTTATTAACAGATATAAAGCCATCAACATATATGAAATCAATAGAAGATGATTTATGGGGAACACCGCTGCAAATAATTAATGAACTTAAAACTGTGGAGCAATCACCTAAATATCATCCAGAAGGAAATGTATATAATCATGTAATGCTTGTAGTGGATAAAGCTGCACAGGTACGTAGTTTAGCCAATAGTAAAAAAGAATTTATGGTAGCAGCACTTTTACATGATGTTGGAAAGAAGGCGGCAACAAAAAAGAATAGTAAGGGAAACTACACATCATATAATCATGATAAAATTGGCGAAAAAATAGTTAATGATATGTTAACTCAATACGATATTAATAATATAGAACGTGAAAAAATAGTTAACTTAGTTAAATATCATATGCATCATTTGTACATATTAAAAAATTTATCTTACGGAAATACAGAAGAAATGATAAAAAATGTAGACTTAAATGACATGATTCTTTTATTTATCAGTGATAGATTAGGAAGAGGTCAAAAATGTAAAGATGACATTGAAAAGGAACTGTATGATGTAAAAACTATTATAGAGATACTAAAGAAAAAATATAATGTAGATATAGATGTTTTTGAAAAAGCATATAATTTAATAATTAGATAATCAAATGGCATTTACATATATTTAATTATGAATAACTTCATATACTGCCTCATAGTATATAGGGAAAGAAAAAAACTGGAGGTTTAATAATGAATGTTATTGATAAATTAAATAATAGTTATAGAGAAAATAGAATCTATTATTTTATGGTTTTAATTTTCTTTTGTGTTGGCATAGCATTAGGTGCATTTATGGTGAAATATATGAATGTTAATGATTCAACAGATCTGTCTAATTATTTTTCATCTTTTACAGAAAGCATACTGGTGAGCCAAGTAGAAAATACCAAATTATTCTTTAATATACTGATTAAAATATCAATTACAGTCGTAATAATAATTATATTAGGGTTTACTGTATTTGGTATACCATTTATTTTGCTAATTGACTTAATTAAGGGATTTACATTAGGCTATACATTTACTTTTTTATTAACGACTTTTAATGGTAAAGGAATTTGGTTGGCAATAGTATCAATTTTACCACAAAATATTTTTTATATTCCAAGTTTTATTGCATTAAGTATAATTTCTATTGAATTTTCTGCTACAAAACTTCGATATAAGTTCTTTAATAAAGGGACAATAAATACAATAGTAAAGAAGGAATTAATTTTTAAAATAGGGGTTTTGGTATGTACATTTATAATTGGTGTGTTTATTGAAAGCTATATATGTCCAAATTTAATGAAATTTATTGTTACTAAAATTACTTAGTAAATTTCTGCATTTCCAGAAATTTATGAGACCAAATAATAATTAAAGGTGAAATGGGGAGAGTTATGAAAGAAATAGTAAATGAATATAAAGAATATTTATTAAATAGTCACAAAAGTGAAAATACTGTTTATGCATATGTAACAGATGTAAATTTATATATAAAATACTTGAATTCAAAAGATATTTACTTAGATGAAACAGATAATCTAACAGTACTAGGATATATTCAATATCTATTGCAGGAAGGAAAGTCTGAACGTTCAATTAGCAGGATAGTAATAAGCTTGAGAAGTTTCTATAACTATCTTAAAGAGCATAAGATAATACGTGATATTCCGAAAATATACTATAAAAGCACAGATACGACTAAAAAGCTTCCAGAAATCCTTACTGTGGAAGAGGTAGATAAAATAATAAAAATA
>URVS01000140.1 GCA_900551385.1 uncultured Mollicutes bacterium
ATCTTCATCAATATTTTTAATTTTGATATCTAATCTTCTAAAAACATCGTTCATTTGTTCAACACTAAATTCATAACCTAATCTTTTATTAATATATGAATATGAACATGGGATTTCAATTTCAGAATAATCTAAAGTTGTATATCTATTTGTTTTATAAATAATTTTTGCATCAGCTAATTCTACTAATAAATTAGCTGCTAAAGATAAAACTTCTTCATCTTGATATGGATCAATACCTTTTACAAAATGAGCACTTGATTCAGAACTTAAGCCAATTCTAACACTTGTTCTTCTAATAGTTGAACCTAAGAAATTAGCACTTTCAACAATTACATTTTTAGTATTTTCATCAACTTGGCAGTTTTTACCACCCATAATACCACCTAAACAACAAACTTTATTATCAACAGTAACACAAAGATCACCATTTTTAATTTGGTATGTTTTATCGTCTAAAGCTGTAAAATCACATTCAACATCATTTCTTACAATAAATTCATCACTTGTTAATTTATCTTTATCATACATGTGAAGTGGTTGACCAGTAAGTAACATAACATAATTACCAATATCAACAATATTATTAATTGAACGAATACCAGAACTAATTAAAAATGATTTTAACCATTTTGGAGATTCTTTAACTGTAATATCATTAATTTCTTTAACTGAAAATTGAGGACAATCACTAGTTAAAGAACTAACTTTAATATTAGAATTAAGTTCATTATCAAAATGATATTCAGGAATATTAACTTTTCTATCAAATAAAGCACCTAATTCTTTTGCTAAAGAATAAATAGCTAAACAATCTGATCTATTAGCTAAAACATTAATATCTAAAATATAATCGTCTAAGCCTAAATATTCTAAAACATTTTCTTCACCAACAGGAGCATTTTCATCAAGTTCTTCAATTCCTGAAACTTGTTTTTCATTTAAGAAATTTTTATCAACGCCTAATTCATATAAAGCGCAGCACATACCTTCTGAAGTAACTCCACGAATTATTCCACTATTGATTGTTACTTTAGCTTTTTTTAATTCAGCTCCAACTCTAGCAACAATAACTTTTAAACCAGTTCTTGCATTAGGAGCGCCACAAACAATTTGTTTAATTCCATATTTAGGACCTAAATCAACTTTTAAGACATGCAAATGATCACTATCAGGGTGATTTTCACAACTAACAATTTGGCCAATAACTAAATTAGTAGCGTCAGCAACTTTACTAACTTCTTCAACTTCTAATCCAGAGAAAGTTAATTTATCTACTATTTCTTGAACAGATAAACCATCTAAATCAACATATTTTTTTATTAAATTTAAACTTGCACGCATGTTAATTACTCCTTATCGAATTGCTTTAAGAATCTTAAATCATTAGTATAGAATCTTCTAATATCATCAACACCATATTTAAGCATTGCTACTCTTTCTATACCAATACCAAAAGCAAATCCTTGATATTCTTTATTATCAAATCCACACATTTTTAAAACATTAGGGTGAACCATACCAGCACCTAATATTTCAATCCAACCTGTTCCTTTACATAGAGAACAGCCTTTACCACCACATTCAAAACATGAAATATCTACTTCAACAGATGGTTCAGTAAAAGGGAAATATGATGATCTCATTCTAATTTCTCTTTTTTCACCAAACATACTTCTAGCAAATAATAATAATGTTCCAAGTAAATCAGATAAAGAAACATTTTTATCAATTACTAAACCTTCAATTTGACCAAATTGATGAGAATGAGTTGCGTCATCATCTCTACGATAAACTTTACCAGGAGAAATAATCTTAATAGGACCAACTCCTTTACTAGCTAACATAACTCTAGCTTGAACTGGAGAAGTTTGTGATCTCATAAGATGATTATCATCAATAAAGAATGTATCTTGCATATCTCTAGCAGGATGTCCTTTAGGGACATTTAATAATTCAAAATTAAATTCATCAGTTTCTACTTCAGGACCTTCAGCAATCTTATATCCCATGCCAATAAATATTTGACTTACTTCATCAACAATCGAATTAAATAAATGTTTACTACCTCTAGATAAACCTACACTAGGTAAAGTAATATCAATTACTTCATTTTTTAATTTTTCATCAAGAGCCTTTTTTTCTAATTCAATCTTTTTATCTTCAATTAATTTAAGTATATTATTTTTTACTTCATTAATATTTTGACCAAATTTAGATTTTTCTTCACCTTTTAATTCTTTCATTTTTGACATGAATGACATTAATTCACTTTTTTTTGAAAGATAAATGTTTTTAAAATCATTAAGTTGATCAACATTTTCAATTCCTTTAATTTTTTCTAAGGCTTCATTATATATTTCTTTTATTCTTTCTAACATAAAATTACCTCTTCACATTCTTAAATTATCATATTAACAAGTTAATATGTCAATGTTAAAACAAAAACAAAACAATTTTTGTTAATTATAATTAAAAATAATAGAGATAAACTCTATTACTTATAATATATCAATTTTTGTTGGAATTTGATTTTCTTTTTTATCAATAGATATTTCATAAACATGACTATCACCAAACAATCCACCAACACCATAATAATCTATAAAATATAAATTGTTATTATAAATAGTTAATGACGAAGCATAATATCTATTATCAAGAATTTTAATTTGATTTCCATCGATAAAATTATTTTTATCAATTTTATATATACCAAAATAAGAACTGCCAGCTGATTCAGCTTGCGTATAATAATAAATATTTGTATTATCAATAATAAAATCTAAAGGATCAGTTTTTTTAGAAACAACAACATCATATTTATCAAAAGATAATAAATTTGATTTTCTTATTTCTTTAGTAATTGTGCCACGATATGAATAATATATATCATTATTTTCAATGATGAATTTATTTATATTTTTTATATTACCTAATTGACTAACATCATCTTCTTTTAATAAATCATAATAATAAATTTTATCACTATTAATGAAATATAATTTGTCATTTATTATTTGCAAATTTTTAGCACCTCTAGAATAAATTGATTTTTGATTTGAACCATCTAAATCCATTTTTATTATTTCTGTAGCAACACCTGCTATATTATTTTTTACAGCATACAAATTTTTATCGTATTTAACAATTTCAGTTAAATCATCTGTAGATATTTTTTGATTATTATTATTTTTTAAATCAATAACATAAACATCATTGTCAACAAGTTTACTAACTTGATTATAATATAATTTATCATCAATAATTGCAAAATCGGTTACTTTATTAGATGTTAACTTAATATTAATTTTCTTTTCAATATCATATCTATATAATGTTTTTTCATCTCTAATGTTTAAATAATATAAATAATTTTGATAAACTTTATTTAACCCACCAGTTGAATTTATATTTTCTTCTGGTACAACAAAACCATCAAGAATATCATTTTCTTTATTTGTTAATAAATCATATTCATATAAATGTTTATTATTGGTTCGACAATAATATAATTTGTTATCAATTATATTAATAGAAGAAAAAATATCTTCATTTGAATCAAGTATTTTTAACCCTCTACTAGATGCATAAGAACCATCAATTTTAACTTTATATATTCCTTTACCATATATTGAAGAATTTAATAAATCAACATTTGAATAATATAAATCATCACCATTTATTGCTAAATATTTTCCTGCATCAGTTGTTAATTTAATACAATTTGATAATGAATTGTTATTAGCGTTTACTTTTGCAATATAATTACCTAATAATTCATTTACAGTAAAATACAAATTATTTCCATCAGTAATTAAATTATTAATATTTTTATCAACATATAATTCAACTTTATTAATGTTATTTAATAAAGATATTCTACTTAATTTATAATCGTTTTGTCCATCAGCAAAATATAAATAATTTTTTGCAATAGTTAAATATTTATTTTTTCCAGTATATATTTTTGTTGTTACAGGTTCTTCATTTTCAAACGATAATTTAAATATTCCACTTTGGTCTTGAGTAAATCCATTAATCGAATAATAAATATTTTTTCCTAACGAAGTTATATAACTTGCTGAAGTTGATTCCAATATTGTTTTCTTATAATCATTTTCTTCTTTTTCAAATTTAACAATTGATGATGAAAATAATCCAGACGAAATATACGCAATATTATTATCATACATTGTATAACCATTTAATATATCACCATTTATTTTCTTTACTGAACCATCATAAGAATATAATCTTCTTTTATCTAATGAATTATTGAAAAATATTTTATTATCATATTTAAAAATAAAATTATTTTCTTCACTTGATACAATTTTAATATTGCAACTTAATGTTATAGAATTAAAATTTTTGTTAGTAATTGTAACATCTAAACTATATTCGCCGACATCAATTACTTCATTTACAACAATATTATCTTTTTTAAATACATATTTAATATCACTTCCACTTGGAATATTGCCAACAATAAATTTATCATTTATATGGTCATTCCCATCATAATTAATAGTTTTATCATTTAATGTAATACCTAATAAATCACTTTTATTTATTGTTAATTTTGCTTCTAAATTTAAATC
>URVS01000141.1 GCA_900551385.1 uncultured Mollicutes bacterium
TTTATCATGTAAATAAATGAAATAATAGATGAAATAATTAAAGATATTAAAATAACTATAATTACTCTTAATAAGCTAAATAAAGAATTAATAATTATTGTTTTGTTTGTAATTATATCTATAAAAGCACTAAATATAGTTTCAATTTTAGGAAAAACAAAATTATCATTAGTATAAGATAAAATAATCCAAAATAATATTATTATAGAAATACCAATAACAGTATTAAGAATTTTAAAAATTGAAGTAGAATTCTTCATCAGGTAATTTTTCTCCAAATTGAACTCCTAAACCTAATTCACTCATTTTATTAAAATAATTTTCAATCGCTTCTTTTTGATTATCTTCAATTCCAAAATGGCAATTAGGAATAGCATTCATTAAAGTTTCTTTTCCTAAGTTTGAAAAGCTCTCATGCATTAATAAAGCATTATTTGCCGTTTGCTCAATATTTTTTGTATCTAAAATAGATTGCTTCATTTTAATTAAAGTATCTTTTAACTCATTCTTCTTTTCATTTCTAACAAATATACTTGCTTGAGGATATGATCCTTTGTTAAAAATTTTACTAAATTCATCTTGTAAATCAATAATTTTTAAATTATTAATTGTTGAGCCTATTTTACTAATAGATGGTTCAGCTGAAACAATAGTATCTACTTTATTAGTTTTTAACATTGCATTAGCGTTACTTACATCATCAACATATTTTAAATCTACATTAATATTGTAATATTTAATTAAACTTTTCATAACAATATCAGGAGTTGAATTTTTGCCAAATAAAGTAACACTTTTATTATTTAAATCTTTAAAAGAATTAATATCACTATTGGTAGTAGCTAAATATAGATTTCCCCATACAATAGTATTATATAAAACAAATTTTTTATTAGAATTATATAATTTAGCGCCTAAATTAGTAGGTGCCACTATAATATCATAATTTGTTGAAGTAAAAGCTGCTACTAAAGCATCTGCTCCAGCTTTTATATCAAAAGTTGTATAATTATTTTTTTCGTTATAAAAATTAGCAAGTCCTAAACTTGGTGTCCCTTGTGGAGCAATAATATTAATTACACTTGGAACATTATTAGTAGATGAACTAGTTCCTTGATTGCAACTAAATAAACTTAAGCTAAGTAAAAATAAAGATAATTTTTTTAATTTCATATATAGTAACCTCGTTTTATATAATATAAAATTTTTCTTTATTTATTATGTAACAAATGTTACACTTTTAATATGAATATTTTAAATTTATTAAAGCAAAATGAAAAAGAAAAAATTTCTTATTTAAACTTAAAGCAAAACCAAACATTATTTCATGAAGGTGAAGAATGTAAGTCTATCTTTATTATTATAGAAGGGCAAATTACAATTTTAAATTATTCTCTTAATGGCAATGAAGAGATTATTTCTATACTTAATAAAAATGATGTTTTTGCTAATGCTTTAATATTTTCTAATAATAATTATTATTTAGGTGAAATAATCGCTACAAAACCAACAAAATTAGCAATAATAAACAAAAATGAATTAATATCTCTTTTGCAAAATAATAAATCTTTTTTAGAATGTTATATTAATTTGATTGCTGAAAAAACAATTAAATTTACTATAAAAACAAAATTATTATCCCATAAAAATATTCGTTCAAGAATTTTATATTATTTAGAAATAAATAATTATTCAATTAAAAAAAATATTTCTTTTTTAGCTAAAGAACTCGTATTACCTCGTCCATCAGTTTCTCGAGAAATATCAAAAATGATTAATGAAGAAATAATTTATATTAAAAACAATAAAATTATTTATAAAAAAACTTAGGTTTCCCTAAGCACAATAATTAATTTATAACAATACTTCAATCTATCCTTTTATAGTTTATATTTCTAAGTTCCATAATTTACTTTTCACTAAATAACTTCACTATAAGCTTACTAATAAAGTCTAGGTATTGTCTTACAAGCACTTTTAATGCTTAAATATATTATAATCATCATTTATATATTTTCAAGATATATTTTACTGTTTTTACTACTTTTTAACATTTGTTATAATTATTAAATGATAAAATATAAATATAAATATTGGAGGTCAAATATGTATAAAGATATCACTTTTGAAGAAATAAGAAATAATAAAGAAATAGCAACATATATTTCTATGGCCGATCAATCATTAGCCTCAATGGGTTATACTGATCATTCGTTCGGTCATGTTTTAAAGTGTGCAAAGGTTGTTAAAGATATATTAACAACATTTGGTTATTCTCTTAGAGAAATTAATTTAGGTCAAATAGCAGCTTATATGCATGATATAGGTAATTCAATTAATCGAGTAGATCATGGATTAAATGGAGCATGCATGGCTTTTAATATTTTAACTAGATTAGAAATGAATCCAAAAGATATTGCTCTAATAATTGCTGCAATTGGTAATCATGATGAATCAGCAGCGTTTCCTGTTAATTCTATTGCAGCAGCCTTAATTTTAGCAGATAAATCTGATGTTAGAAGAACTAGAGTAAGAAATCAAGAAACTCATGAAGAAAATATTCATGACCGTGTAAATTATGCAGTAGTTGATTCTTCTTTAACACTAGACAAATTAGAAAGATCGGTTACATTAAATTTAACTATCGATACCGAAATCACTCAAATCATGGATTATTTTGAAATATTTTTAACAAGAATGAATTTATGTAAATTAGCCGCTAAAAAACTACAAGCTTCATTTAAATTAATTATAAATGGTCTTGAACTTATTTAAATGTAGTCCCATTTAATTTAATACAAGTATCATTTACACCTTTAATATTTTTAACATAAAATTTTTTAAATATCTTCTACTTCTATAAAATAAATTGTAACATCTTTATACATTCTAATAATTAAAAATGTAAAATATATAATTAAGCTTTTAAATAAATATATATAAAATAAAAGAACTGTTTTTAACTATTCATTGTCATCAACAGTTCTTTAATGATTTTATTTAATACTAACAGAAAATTTTACAGTTTTATATGATGAGTTAAATTCTTGTCTTACTTTTGTTATCTTAATAATAATAGTATACGTTCCAGCCGCATTTACAGTAACATCATTTAAATTATTGGGCATTTTTTCACCAGTTGAAGTATTATAAAATTCAAATGAACCACTTGCATTATAACCACCATCAGAACTAAAATTTAAATGGAAAGTTTTTGCACTATCAACAGTAGCAGTGAATTCAAGATACATTGATTTGTTTTGTTCCAATGTTACATCTAAGGAATTTGTTGTGTTTGAACCTTCGCTAAATGTAAGCACTTCATAATCCACTTTTGTAAAGGTTGTGTTAATAAGTTTTGTTCCCGCAATTTCTTCTGTAATAAAACCTTCTATTGCAAATCTAATGTCTACTAATTCCCCTGCAAATGCAATCCCTGAGCATGATTCCGAGCCACTACTACCCTTATTAAGTTGAACGTCAATAAGCTTCAAAGGAACATTGATTCCTTCACAAATCAAATAGTCACCAATTTGCAAGGTGCCACTTGTAACGGTGTATTTTTTGATAGTTACATATGGTGAGGCAACAAAGTCTATCCAACTAACATGGTACTCAGCAGATTGATTAGTTCCAGTAACAACTGGTTCTACATCTTCATAAATAACAATGCCAACACTGTTTTGTGCTTTATTCATATATGTAGGAATTGGTTTATAATTAGTATTATCAAATTGTAATCCTTCAAATTTTTCATTTGTTTTTATAATTTTATATCTACCTTGATTTTTATATTGTTCACCATAAGCACGAAGTTTAAGATTAATTTTTGTTGATGTTTTAGGATCAATGACTTCATATGTTTTTAAATCTAAATAATTTTCACTAGAATTCTTTTTAATTAATTTAAAGAACGAATTAACAGGAACTTCAATTTGATTAATAACATATTCATTTTTTGCAACTTCACCTTTAAGATAAACACCATTTCCTTTACAAAAAATTCTTACATCATATGTTCCAGCGTTGATTGGAGCATTTGTAGTATAATTATCTTTAGAATCTTTTAGTTTATATTGTATTTCACATAAAGATTTTATAGATTCATCTACAATATATTCATCAGAACTAATAGGTTGAGCTTCACCATTATAAGTTCTTGTAGTAATTGTTTTAAAAGATCCTTTTTCTGATAATGTTCTAACATAGCCACAATCATTACAATCAATATCACTATCATTAGTATATGTATGAGCAAGTCCCTTTTTTTCTATAATAACGTGTTTTTCTACATTACATTCACTAACTTTTTTATGCGTAAATTCATTTTCTTTTATAAATTTCCAAGTATGATTTTCTTCATTTCTTTTTAATGGTTCATGTTGATTGCATTCAGTTTCTTCCCAATGTTTTTCATCATTATAATTCCATTTCCAGGAATGAATATTCGCTCCTGACCCCTCAATTGTTCTTTCTGTTTCATAATTACATACAGAACAAACACCTTTTTCTACTTTATCTTTATGAACTCCAGCAGG
>URVS01000142.1 GCA_900551385.1 uncultured Mollicutes bacterium
TTTAAATAAAAAGCTGTAAGAGAATAATAATAAAATATTATTTCTTTACAGCCCCTTTTTTTAATCTTTTATTATTTCTGTTCTTACTTCTTCAGGAGAATCTACTTTAATATATTCATAACGATAATCAAGTTCAGAATTTTCTTTTTTTGCTCTTTCTACCATAGCGTTATAAATTCTATTTCTTAAATCAATTTGAGCTTCTTTCATTGGTAAATCTTTATTTGGATAAAATGGTCCATCTAAATATATTACTGGTTTTGTTTTACCACTTTTTGTTTTTTTATAAACTGTAGTTTTAGCAAAACATGGAGCGTTTAATTTAACTGGGTAATGAAATGAAGTTTTAGGAAATTCTCTTATTTGATTATATTTTGGCCAAATATGTGCTTCAGGGTAAACTGAAATTACTTTACCTTTTTTATATACTTTTTCAACTGATTTTAATAAATCAATATATGTATTAATGCTATTAGGGGTTGGAAAAACTCCTAAAAATCTTACAAGTAAACTTAATCCTTTAATTGAAATTACATCTGGATGGGCTATAACATAACATTGTCTAGGAAATGATACCATAGGAGTTGAGAAAGCATCATTAGCTTTAGAAGTATGATTTCCATATACAAAATAGCCTTCTTTTCTTTTTTTCATGCTTTTTAATACTTTTTTATTATGTATTTTTCCTCTTAAAATACACATTTCTATTAAAGAAACAATAGGCACTACTAAATAATATACTATAGGTTTAAAAATTCTATAAAATATATTTTTAGGTAAATATTCATAATGTTTTGGTGTTTCTTTAGTAACAATTTTACAATTAGCAAAATCATCACTTGTTGAATCGTAATAATAATGTTTATAAATTTTTGCCATTATTTTGTTCCTCCTTTTTTTTGTTATAAGTTTCTATAATCATTTGTTCCATTTGTTCCATGCATGAGGTTTGATTAAAGACAGTGCTTGATGATAAATATAATTCTCTTAATTTTTCTTTTTCTTCTTTGTTTTCAATAAAATAATCTATTTTAGAAGCTAAATCTTTATGATTATTGACTTTAAATAAGCTTCTTTCATCAAGAGCAAATGCTTTTGTCGCACTTCTTGGTGAATTAGAAATAATTGGAACTAATCCACAGCATATGGCTTCTAAACAGGAAATAGCTTCAATTTCAATTTCTGAAGGATGACAATATAAATCACATTGATTTATTAATTTTACTAAATCTTCCCGAGAATAAAAATTAATAATTGGTTGATTAGTTAAATGTTTTTTACTGTATTTAATTACTTTATTTTTAGTAGGTCCATCACCTGCAAAAATTAGTTGTATATCTTTTTCATGTTTAGATTTTTTAACTGCTTTTAAAAGAACCATATGTGATTTTTCTTGTGAAAATCTTCCTGTAAATAAAATGCAAAATTTGTTTTTTAAAGCCTCTTCTTTTTCTATTTTTATTGGTTTAAAAATATCATTTACTCCATTAGATATAACATAAGCATTTGTTTTTTTGTGAATATGTGCTTCAAATAAATCTTTTATAAATTGAGTAGGGTAGTGGATGGCATCTGCTCTAATATATAAATTATTATAATAAACTAAATATGCGATATGATTAGCTAGTTTATTATTCTTTAAAAAAATATGAGAAGTAAAATTTTCAGCTTGGGCATGAAAAGATGCTGTTAATGGCTTATTTAATTCTTTAGCTATTTTTGAAGCTTTTTTGGCAAGAAATAGAGGAAATGTTATATGAACTATATCTGCATCTTTCATAGCATTATAGACTAATTCTTTATCAAATTTACTTGGTACAACTTTGTTAGCAGCAATTATTTTATCAATAAAAGATCCTAAATGTAATTTTGGTAAAATAACATATCCTTTTTTATCTTTTTTATCATCATCTGGACAAACTACTGTAACTTCATGACCTTTTTTTATTAAATAATTTATTAAATTCATAGAAGCAATAGTAGTTCCATTGTTTTCTTCACCTAATATTTCACAAAAAACAGTAATCTTCATTTTCTAATCTCCATATCATAATATATAATATTATATTTGTAAAGTCACTCTACTGAGAAGGGTATAAAGTCTACTATTAAAAAAAGTACTACTAACAGTAGTAGAATATGCTACTAATAGTAGATTTTTATTATTATTTTTTAATTTATATGATAAAATATATTATATAGAAGTGATATTATGGAAGAATTAAAAAAAATTATTGGAAAAAATATTCAACATTTAAGAAAAGATAGGAAATTAACTCAAAATGAATTTGCGAATGAATTAAATTATACTGCTAAAGCAATTTCTAAATGGGAAAGAGGAGAATCAATTCCAGAAATTGAAACATTAATTAAAATTGCAGATTTTTTTCATGTTACTGTTGATTATTTATTACATGAAAATTCTATTATTCATTCAAATGAATATTTAACAGAAGATATTAAAGATAAAAATAAATATTTTACAATGGGTTTAGCAGTAAGTATTGTTTGGATTGTTGCTACTGTTATTTTTGTTTATTTTATGCAACAAACAAATAAATTTATTTATCAAACATTTATGTGGGCTGTACCAATTTCATTATGTGTAATTGCTTATTATGTTAAGAATTTATCTAAAGTTATTAAAACGATTATTTATTCAATTCTTTTATGGGTTGTTTTAACATGTATTTATATACAATTTATAGAATATAATTTGTATTTAGTTTTTATTATTGGTATACCAGCTCAATTAGCGTTATTTCTTTGGTCAAAAATTATTGTTATTAAATAAGGTGTATTTATGTCAAATCCAATTAGTCTAAAATTAAGAAGAGTATTTTTTGAACAAAAATGGGAAAGAAGCTGTTGGTAATCCAGATATTCCTATTATTTATTTAAGAATTATTGAAGATGATGAATTCTTTTTTGCGCAAATTAATTTAGAAGAAGTAACAAAAGTATATAATTCATATTTATTGCCCAATAAAGGAATGTTATATTTTTTTATTAGAATGTCAGATTATAAACCTATTGTTAGATATTATTCAAAAAATGGTTATGATGAAGATAAAAAAGCAAGAGTAAATTTTAATAATGTCATTAATTCTAAATATGATTTATTAACAGAATATCGTATTAAATTTATTCATTCTCATAAAAAATTACCTTGTTTATTTCTCGATGAAGAAACTAAATATGAAGAGATGTTTGATGATGAAATTATTTTACTAAAATATGATCAAAGAAATAGTGCTAAAATATCTTTAACTGATGGAATAATCTTATTTGTAATTAGAAAAGAAGATTTAATTCAAAGAAATTATGAAGCTGTAAGAATGATTATAGTTCATTAATAATATTTATAAAAGTTTCATATATACTTGTTGCTAATAAATCATAATTATTAATTATAAAACTAGCTTCATTAGTTTTATCATGGAAAAGAAATTCAATTAATGCTTTATTTTTTGCTTTAGAATTTTTTAATTCATAAAAATTATTATTTTTCTTTATTCCTCTAGTAGGAAATGTATGATATTTGTTAAATGAATCTAAAGAATGTTTGGCTAAATATGAACTTGTATTTTCATAATAATAAACTTCACTTCCTGATCCTCCTCCTGCATTTGTATGTAATGCTAGATGATAATCAATATCTAATGAATTAATTTCATTTACTGATTCTTTTAAAGGTTTTAATGAATCATTTATATGCACAATAAAACGGTTATCTTTTTTTAATAAATTATAAGCTTTTTTAGCAACAATATTCATTGTATCGGCTTCTGATATTTTATAACCAGTATACATATTTTTAGTTTGTACAGACGGATTAAGGTAAATTTTTATTTTTTGTTTAGTTATAGAAGTTGATTGAGAAGAATTTTCGGATTTTATTGATGTTATTTCATTTGATATAGAACTTGTATTTTCATTTCTTGATGTTATTGAAGTAATTGTTGATGAAGAATTATTATTGTTAGAACAACTAGTAAAAAATAATAATAAAAAAATAATTTGTTTTTTCATGTTTTTAACCTCCTAGTTGTTCTTTTTTAACAAAAATAATATTATGTTTCAATATTTAAAAAAATAAATTTATTAATTTCAATATAATAATTTGTGGAAAAATTTAACTTATAATTGTAAAATTAAATTTATAAAAGGAGTGATATTTTATGAATAAATTACCTAATAATCCTTATGTTTTATTATCTATAATTAACATGAAATTAAGAGATTTTTATTCTTCTATTGATGATTTATGTGATGATTTAGATGAAAATAAAGAAGAAATAGATAATATATTAAATTCAATAGGTTATTATTATTCAAAAGAAAATAATCAATTTATTTGTAAATAATATTACTTTAAAATTATTAGTGATAATATTTATTTATCTTGGGAAATCGACAAGTGGTAAGTCACCTAGCTCTGAACTAGGCTATGCGTAGGTTCGAATCCTACTTTCCCAGCCAAGTATGTCGGTCTATAAGTCTTTTCTTATAGACCATTATTTTTGTATTAA
>URVS01000143.1 GCA_900551385.1 uncultured Mollicutes bacterium
ATTATTTGCGATGATTTTTATTCCTTCTTTTTCCATGATTCTCCCTCTTATTCATTTTCATTTTATTTAATAAAGCAAAAGTTATTTGATATTTTTGTAAATCAACATTAGTACATATTACTTTTACTTCATCACCTAAATGAAATTCTTTACCTTTTCTTACTCCATAAGCTCTATATGTTTCTTCATCAAAAATAAAATAATCACCATAAATAGATTCAAATGGTATTAATCCTTGTATTCCATTTTCTATTTCAACAAATAAACCAGCATTTGACATTGAAACAATTGTACTAACAAATTCATTACCTAAATAATTCATCATATATTTACAAGATAATAAACTTTCAACAGTTCTTTCTATTACTAATGCCCTTCTTTCTCTAGTAGAACATAATTGAGCTTCAGTAGCTAAATGAGCTTTTTCTTCATCTGAACATGTTTTATTATTATTAACAATATATTTATTAATTAAACGATGTACAATTAAATCTGGATATCTTCTAATAGGAGAAGTAAAATGAGTATATGATTTACTTGCTAAGCCAAAATGTTTCTTATTTTGAATAGAATATTTAGCCTTTGCTAAACATCTTAATAATAATGATGATAGAATCTTTTTATCCTTTTCTTCAATATTATTTAAATATTTAGATATTTCTAAAGGTGTTACTTTTAATGGATCAACACTCAAAGGATAACCTTTAGCTAAAGATATTCTCATAAATGTTTCTAATTTTTTGGCTTTAGGATTTTCATGAATACGATACACCATTGGTAAATCCATTTTTTCAATAGTAGAGGCTACTACTTCATTAGCTTTAATCATTAAATCTTCAATTAATTTTTCACCAACATCTTGTACTCTTTTTTTAACTTCTAATGGTGTACCTTCTTGATCTAATACAAAATTTAATTCAGTTGAAGATAAATCTAATCCACCATTTTTTTCTCTTTGTTTTCTTATAATAGAACTTACTTCTTGCAAAGAAATAAGCATTTTTTCTAAGTCATTATATTCATTTTTTTCATATCTAGTTTTATTTAAAAATTCATTTACATAAGTATATGTTAAACGATGTTTAGAATTAATTATGCCTTTACAAATATGAGTAGTTAAAATATGTCCTTGTTCATCAATACTAAATAAACAAGATGTAACTAATCTATCTACATGAGGATTAAGAGAACAAATCCCATTTGATAATTCAAAAGGTAACATTGGCACTACTCTATCTCTAACATATAAAGAAGTAGCTCTATTTAATGCTTCTTTATCAATATTAGAATTTTCTTTTACATAATAAGAAACATCTGCAATATGGACTCCTACATAATAAATATCATCCACTTTGCATACTTCTACTGCATCATCAAAATCTTTTGCATCTTCTCCATCAATAGTAACAATTAAATGGTCTCGATAATCTTCTCGATTAATTAAATCTTCTTGATGTACTTCACTAGGAATATTTTTTATTTCTTCAATTACTTCACTTGGAAAATTTAATGGAGCGTTATTAAATAAAATAATTCTTGCCACATCCATTCCAACATCAGTTTTATCACCAATAATTTCAATAACATCTAAAACAGCACTTTGAGAAGTAATTTTTTTTATTTTTGCTCTTACAATTTGTCCGTTATGAACACTAAATTTACCTTCATTTAATAAAAACAAAAATGATGGTTGAGCAATCTTATCCACCAATAAAATCTTACTAGAACCATATAATTTAACTTCACCAACTAATTCTTTTCTAGCTCTTTTAGTTACTTTTATAACTTCATATTCATCTTTTTCATAAGCATTTGAAATCTTTTTTAATAAAACACGATCATCTAAAAAAGCATTTTTTAAATTTTGAATAGCTATATAACAATCTTCATCTTCACTAACATTACCAAAAGCAAATTTATCTTTAATGGAAACAATAGTAGCGGGTACTAAATTCAATTGACTAGTTAAATAATATTCATTTTTTATTTTATCAATAAATCCTTGTTCTTCTAATTCTAATAAATTTTTATTAATAATTTCATTATCAATACCAAAAAAACTTATAATTTGATTATAAGTAGGATGAGTATCTTTAATATAATTTAATATTTTATCTAACATATTTTCTCCCAAAATAAAAGGGCCTTTATTTGACCCTTAGAAAAAATATTTAACAATCAAGGCAACAAAGAAGAAAGCAATTCCCATAGCTAAAGTTAATCTTGAAACAATAACTTCGCTTCCTCTTTCTTTTGATCTAGCAAAAATATTCATTTTACTTGAACCAGTAATCGCACCAGATGCACCATCTGATTTACCACCTTGTAAAAGAGTCAATATAATTAAACATACAGATATAATAACTAAGACGATTTCCATTTTTGTCCTCCAAATTACTATTAACTACTTAATAATACACTATTTGTTATTAAAATAAAATTTATTTTTCACTTTTTCATGATTATTTTGTTGGATTATTTTCTATTTTATCATTATTTTCATTAATTTTATTTTTTTCATCATCTTCTAAAGTAATTTCCATAAATAATTCATACATACAGTCAACTTTACATGCTTTAGAAATAAAATAAGCCATAAAGATAGTTATTGCAGCAATAGGTAAAATAATTAAACCATGTAAATAATCTCCTGTACCATTTAATATTGCTGAATAAATAAGAGCTAAAGAAGTTAAAGGAGTTTTTGTTACTACTCCAAAAAACATACACATAGAAACTAAGACAACAATCGGTTCTAAATCCATAGATAAATTAAACCAATCATTACAACATAAAAATACTATTTGTCCACTTATTGCCCCTAAAGTTAAAATAGGTATAACTAAACCACCAGTAACTTTTCCACTACCACATAAAATTGTAATAGCAAATCTAAATAAGAAAATTAATATAACAATCCAAATAATATTATAAGTGCCAATATTTTTAATTAATACTCCTCCACTTCCCATTAAAGGTAAACAAGTAATATTCAAAATAATAACTAAAGCAAATAATGCATATCCTCTATTTTTTATAAAGAAATTATTTTTATATTTAGTAAATAATCTTTTAACAAATTCAATAGATTTAGCAAAAGCCATACCTAATAAACTATTTATAACTACTAATATAAAAAACACATAATAATCATTTAAATTTGGCATTTCTACTACATTAAAACTTAACAAATGATGATGATTTATTAATCCACATACAAAATAAGCAGATACCATCATTATTAAAGTTCTTAATAATAATTGAGGGTTAAATTTATGTAATGATTCTTCAAATATATATAATATTCCTGCAATTGGAGATAAAAATGCACATCCAAACCCAGTTCCACAAGCCATTGCTGTTTGATCACTATCTTCATTTTTTGATACATCTTGTATCATTTTTGATACTTTACCAGCCATAACAACAGATGGTCCTTCACTACCTAAAGGGAAACCAGCAAAAGTAGAAATAAAAGAATTTATAGCCATAAATAATATTTCAAATTTCCATTCAATTTTCTTTTTCCCTCTTATACCTAATTCAATATTAGGAATACCAGATCCATCTACTCCAGGAAAATATTTTAAAATGAAATTATTAGCAATAGCAAATCCAATACTTACAATTACTACTACACAAATTAATAATATAGATTCATTTCCATATAAATATCTTGATAAAGTAGTAACATTAGTAACAATTAATTGATATAAGCCTACTACTAAACCAACACAAACACCAATAATTAATGTTTGTAATAATTTAAACATATATTTTTTAAAATCTTCTTTAGTAATCTTTTTCATAACGAATATATTACTCTTTTAATATATTTTTGTCTAATAATTTAATTAAAATTATTTTTTTAATTTTAATTTTATTTGTATAAAACGCATTTTTTTATTATAATTATGTCCTGATATCGGTTCAAAGTTACCTCTAAGAAAAAGTCCATTATAACGACCTCCCCAACCCCAATTTATAAAATAATAAGCCTTAGTAATATATGGATAAGTAGTCATTCGATCAGCTTCATAATCCATAGTGCACCTAAACACTTGCGTAATTTCAATTCCATGAATATAAAAGGCATGTGCATTATCAGCATCACGCAATCCACTAGCATATACAGGAGACCCTTTTATTAACTGCCTCCAGATATTCATAACATCGTCTCCATTATCACAGTCAATAAACTTAGCATTTTTATATCCATATTGTTTAAAAGCTGCTAAGGCGTCACTATCATATGCGCCTGACCCAGAACAATCATATTGCATTTTTACTTTTGTACCTATATCTTTCATGAGAACTTGCGTTGCATAAGCTCCCTGAGTGTTAGGCATCGCCGCCCAATTAAACGAAGTTGGCAATTGATAATTACGCATAATTTGAGCCATAGCTACCGCTACACAACCCACAGGTGGTCTTCCATTGGAATAAGTACTACACCCCATATTATCTAACAGATCATTATACCCCACACCTTGATCCCAATTAGTATGAATAATTGCCGGTACAAA
>URVS01000144.1 GCA_900551385.1 uncultured Mollicutes bacterium
GTTTTGTATTTGTTTGTGAATCATAGATTGCAAGGATTGATCCCTTAACATTTTCACCATTCCAATTACACAATGCCAAATCCATTTTAACTGTTTGATTAGCATAGGCTTGCAGCCAATCATATTGCTTAGCACTTGATGTATACATCAATAACTTTACATCACCTGCTACAACATATAGCTTAGATGAAAAATTATCACCCTCAAATAAAAGCTGTCCCGTTAATGTATAAATGTTTTCTGTAGCCTTTGCATCAGATTTACTATCCTCACCAATAGGAAGATCTGCTAATGTCTTATCAGTGATAAATGAAGCTGTAGAATAATCTTGCTTTCCATAATAATTAACTAATACCTCTGCATCTAAAATAGCTGTTTGGCCATCTTTACCACCAACTGAAGTAACTTTTGTCCCAGAAATTACTATTTCTTGTCCTAATGAAAGCTTCTCCATTTCAGCACTAGTTGTTGTTACAGCAATTCCACCAGTTTCATCAACTAAATAAAATCCTACCTTATTAACTAATGAAGCAGCAATAACTCCTTTTACATTAACTTTTGTATTAGATGCTGTAGCAATTGCTTCATTTACACTAATACTTTGAACATCTGCTGGTTCCTTATATTCAACTCTTTCAACAAATGTAGTCTCATTACCATTATAAGTTACCTTAATAGTAATATCAGCATAGCCAACATGCTTAGTAGCATGTAATACCGTATCATTATTTTCTTGTGAAATATAGAAGATATCCTCATTACTTGAAGTGTAAGTTATTTTAGCATTATCAAACTTTAAAATATCTGAAGAAACACTATTTATAAGAGATAGTACTGGATCTCCTGTATATTCACTAAACATTTGACCTTTAGCATAATAATTCATTACAAATGTAGGAACTTTTTCTGCTGGATAAACAAATTCCTCATCATTAATTGAAATAGGAACAAAACGCCATCTACAACCAGATGATGTAGATTTAGCATTTAATGCAGATAAATATACCTCACATACCTTACCATCGTATTTATCCATCCAAGCAAAATCCTTACCGTTTGCTTGTGTATAAACATAATTACCTGTTGAGCCATCTAAATCATTTATATAATAATTTACAAAGCTTGTTCCGGGAACTTTTTTAATTAATGCTGTAGTTTTAAAAATAGTTGTTGTAATGTTTGTTGTTATAGGTGTTTCATAAATTTCCTTAACTGATTTTTCTATAATCCATGATTTATCATAATCAGTTGAGCCATTATCATTTGAAACTAATTTAGCATTTTGTAGCTGACAACAGCCTTCATAGCCAAACTTTGCCGCATTTGCTTGTTCTTTTTCCAAAATATAATATGTTTTTTCACCTAATATAGTAATAGTATTACCAACTTTAACTAGATTAGCAATCTCAGCACTATAAACATAAATTGAATTAGTATTATCTACTAAATAAATCCCATTAGGAGAAAGACCATTAGCATATGTTATGGCTGCAACAACTCCTGTTGTTTTTATAAGTTTACCACTTTCTGCGCTTCTTGCAGCTAAAACAGTCATTTGTTCATATTGTGAATCATCTATTTCTGTAGAATGATGAGTTATTTCAACAATCCAGCCGCTTTTTATTTGAGCTTTATCATTGAATAAATTTAATGTTGCATATAATGTAACCTCATCACCAACAACAGGCTTATCCTCTAATTCACTATAACGCTTTTCACCATCAGCACTATATGTACCATAAGCCTCAATGCTTCCTGTACTATCTTCAATAGTCATTTGGCCATATTGATAGCTTGCAATTGATTTTATTGTACCGTGAATATAATATCTTTCTTTAGTTGCTGTTTCGCTTGTACAAAGCTTAATTGCATCAGCAATACTAATAATTTCCTTATTTGTACTTGCTGAACTACTTGAGCTACTTGAATTTGTTGTACTACTTATAGCAGCATTTGAACTTGTTGTACTACTTATAGCAGCATTTGAACTTGCTTTTTCTTCACCACATGAAGTAAGAGATAGTCCCATCAAAGCTACTATGCAAGAAGTACTTAGTATTTTAAATATTGTTTTTAATTTCATAATTTTTCCTCGCATATTTTATATTATAAAGCAGAACTATAATTTTACAAGTCTAAGCTTCATCAATGAAAACGCTTTTCTAATAAAAAAACTACTAGAAATATAAATTCTAGTGTAAGCTTACGAAAAAAAGGAAATTATTCCTAATTTTCGTGCTTTTCTTATTTTTTCTTATTTTTTTGTCTTTAGATTCTGCGAAAGTTGAAATTTATTTATTTTGTCATGAAAAATTATAAAATGAATAAAAAACATGATTATTAAACAAATAACCATGTTTTATAAATGACCTAATCTAAATATTTATTATCAAATTTATCAATATTTATTGTTCCAAATGATTTAGTAATATTACTAGTAAATACAATAGCATTAGTCAATTCAACATAAATAATATTATCACCTTTTTTTAGTTGCATTGTACCAAAATCAACAACTTTCCAATTTGTCCAAATAAGTGGATTATATGTACGAGTTCCATCTTCGTTGAATGTTGTAATTGTTCTAGGAAGAATAACGTTATCATCGATTGAAATATTATTACCATTTGCAGTTGCTTTCAAAAGTTTATTCAATTGTATTATGCATCATAAAAAAAACTAAAAATTGATAATTTTTTTACATAAAAAAAGATGTTAAATTGTTTATAACTTTTTAACATCTTTTAATAAAATTATTCTAAATTGGTTGTATCAAAATCAACACTAAATAAATAATATTTTGAACCACCATCCCAGCTACAAATTGAAGCATAAATTTTGTCATTATGTGTAAAGACAGCTTGAAGGTTAAAGTTTCTATCAGCAGTTCCATTTTTACCTAATGTGACACCATTTATTGTAGTAGTTGAGACTAATTTACCATCCCAAGTAAATACTTTAAATGGAACATTATTAGTATTATTTCTAACATAACTTACATAAATATATTTATCATCAGCAGTAAGAGATGAAACACTAAATCCACCTTGATTTAAAGCTAAAGAAATATTATCAACTAAAACATTTTTATTTTCATCAGTAATAACTACTTTACCATCAATCATTAATGCAAATTTCTTAATATTTTCATTATAATAAGCACTCTTTAAAGTACCTAATTCACTAAATGTTAATGTTGATTCAGTTACTTTACATTTATCTTCAAATTTGCTTAATTCAATTGAGAAAATTCTATTATTGTGTCCTATACAATATAAAACACCATATTTAATAAATAGTCTTGAGTTATCACCATCAACATCACCAACACTAAATTGTACACTCTTAGCAATTACTTCATATGAAACTGGGTCTACTTTAAATAAAGTTGTACCATGATTACCATTTGTGTTAACTGCTAAATATAAATATTTACCATCTGATGCACCACCCATAGCATATCCGCCAGCTGTACAATCTAGTAAACCATAATTTCCATTTACTGGTTTACCAGTTAATGAAACTGTTTGACCAGTAGTAATGCTATAATCAACATATTCACCAGCATTTAATACAACATTCAATTTTTCATTAAATTTTGGATAATCTGCTTTAATCATTAATGTTTGATCTCCACCATTTGCAGTGCTAAATTTTAAAACATTAAAATATAATTGATCATTAACTTCTACAATACCTTGACAATTAGTGTTTTGCAAATTTGTAACAACGCTACCCATGACTTCACTATTATTGTTGACCACCATTCTACCAACATATTTACCATTCCAATCATATACTTGGACAATTGGTTGATATGAACCATTATTTGTAAATAAAGCAAAGATATAATTATTTGAACCACTAATTCTTTTTAACGATCCAGCTTCTTTGTTTAATGAAATAGTTGTTGCAAGTTTCTTATCATTATTATAAACATAGACATTACTATCAGCAAAGACAGCAAATTTTCTTTTTGAAGTATTAAAATAAACATCTTTAAATACAGATTTCTCTAATTTTTCAAATTTAAAATCTTCAAATAAAGTCCATGTACCACTTAAAGATTTATCAATTGAATACATTCTACCATCAGCAAAATAAACAATTATTTTTCCTTCATAATATGTTACACCAGCACATGATTCTAAAGATCCAGCTTCTGTTTTTGGACTTGAAGCAACTAATTTACCTGTTTTAATATCATATTTATTAACTGTAATAGCTCTTGTAGATTCTGAATATCCAGTACGTGTAGAATAAATAAATTCTCCATCACTACATAAGCCATGTCCATAAGCTCCATTATCATGATGCCAATCAGCAAATTTTGAAACAGTTAAATTAGGAGAACGGTTATTTTTTAACTCAATATCTAAATATTGATCTAAATCAGTATAAATTTCACCATCATATTTAGTAATATAAGTAAAATTATCAATAGATATTTTCTTATTATCCATATTTTTAAATGTTAATGATATATCATTTTCACCATTTTTTAAAAC
>URVS01000145.1 GCA_900551385.1 uncultured Mollicutes bacterium
TTAATTTGTATATTAAAAATCATAGTTATAACTAAACTTATTAAATAAAATCCAATAATTGAAAAAATAATATTTATAAAAAATATTGCTAAGTTTATTAAATAAAATAAACCATTAGATTTCATTACATTAAAACCTTTTATTTTCATTAAACAAATTATTTCATTATTATATTTATAATTAATAAAATTATTTAAAAAATAAAATATAAAAAGCACAATAAATAAAATACCTAAACCTAAAACAAATCCACTTCCACCTATACCACCTTGTCCAATAGTTGATATTATTTTATATTGCTGATAAGTTGCATCTTGGTAATTACTTAAATATTTATCTAAATTAAAATTACAAAATGAAAACATAATTGAAATTACACTTAATAAAAAGACACTAATTAATGATGTAAAAATATTTTGTTTAAATAAATATTTAAATGTTTTTAAAATATATGTTCTCATTTTCTTTCAACCCTTTTATAAAATAAACATGATAAAAATAAACTTAATATACATAAGCTTGTTATTAATAAAAATGTTTTTAAATT
Source organism: uncultured Mollicutes bacterium (assembly GCA_900551385.1). GTDB lineage: Bacteria > Bacillota_I > Bacilli_A > RFN20 > CAG-449 > CAG-449. The sequence continues at coordinate 548 of URVS01000145.1, forward strand.
AATAATAGGTAAATAACCAAATTGACTAACTGGATCAACTGAAATTATTAAAGCAAATATATACCCTAAAGGAATAACTAAAATAAAACGAATTATTGAAGGAAAAAAATTAATAAAATCTATTTTAAATTCATTTAATCCCATTTTCTTTAAAATAATATTATTCTTTTTATTAGTGTATATTATAAAAAATGTATAAAATAATTCTATAACTATTTGACAAACTATACTTGTAATAAAAAGTATTCTCACCCAAAAAGCAGCCATTAAATCTGTTTTATAATAAATAATTTTATTAAAATTTAATTTTCCATTATATATATCTTTTATATAATTTACCAAATCTTTACTTTCAGCATTAGGTTCATAAGAAATAGAAATATTATTTCTACTTAAAAAATTAAATTTTTCTTCTCTATTTTTTAAATTTAACAACAAACTGTATTTAGGGCAGTTATCAAAAATTTTTTGTAAAGTATTATCTGATAATACAACATAAAACCAATCACTAAAAAAATTAACTTCTTTACCATATAATCTATCCATATTAAGCCCATTAGGAAAAACATCTTTTAAATTTGGATAATAATCTTCATTTTTTGAAGCTGGAGCATCTTCAAATTCAGCTTTTTCAATATAAAACTTATCAGATATTTCATTATCAAACAAATAAATAGTATCATCTTCTAATTCTTCTTCTATTTTAATATTAAAACGAAATTCAGCATAATTTTTATTAACATAATGCATTTTATTTTTATAATAATACCCTTTACGAGAAGTAGTATTCCAAAATCCATTTTTATCAAAATCATAACAAATATCCACTTTACTAATATAATTAGATAGCAAATTAGGATTAATATACATAAAATTTTCTTGATAATTATCATTTATTTTTAATGGTAATATATAAACTTTGCCATTATATCGAACATTAACTCTTAATTCATCAATAGAATTAAATTTATCTTTTGTTGCATTTAAAATTTCATTTGCATAATTAGAATTTAAATATATAACATTATCTTCATTAATATTATAATCAAAAATAACTAACTGTTCGCTTTTAGATCTATGAAATCCATAATCCATTAAATTTATATCATCAGAAAAATTCACACCTTTTCCTTCTTCATTTACAATTCTTCCACCTACATATTTATAAATGTCATTAGGATATTTTTTTTCAATTAATTCATTATTTTCAAAATTATTATATTCTAATGTCAAATAATTTAAATTTGAAAAACTATCATTTATAAAATTTTTAGGTTCTTCAAGTAAAATAAATCCGTCTAAAATAATCAATCCACAAAATATAATTGAAATAAAAGTAGTAAACAAATGTACTGGCAAAGAATTTTTAAACGAGTTAAATAACAACAAAATATTTAATTTACTTTTATTCTTTATTTCAACATCTATTTTTTCATTATTAACATCTTCACTTTTTTCTACACTTATATTTCCTTTATTTAAATGATAAATAAAATTAGCAATTTCTTTTATTTCACCTAAGTGACTAACAATAATTACTAAAGCATTTTTAGAAAGTTTCTTTATCTTTTCAATAACAATATTTACATTATTTTTATCTAAACATGCAGTTATTTCATCTAATAAATATATCTTCTTACCTTCTTTTAAAGAATAATTTAATGCAAGTAATTGTTGTTGACCTTGTGATAAATTATTAATGATTTTCTTATTAGATTTTATTTTTTTATTTTCTAAAATTAAATCTAAATTTTCATTTTGATTAGAGCTTAGATATGATATTAAATTATTTTTTTGAAAACAATAAGAAATATTATTATTTCTAAATGCTTCTTGTTTTAATTTGCTCAATTTATTCAAATTAATATCATTATAAACAAGATCCCCTTCAAAAGAATTGTCCATTAAAGATATAATATTTAATAATCTTTCCACTGCCATTTTCACCTTCAATTAAAACAATTCCTTTGTTAGGTAATGTTAAATTTATATCTTTTAATACTTGATGTTTAGAAAATGATTTATTTATATTTTTTAATATTAAAGCCATAATTAAAAATCCTTTATTAAAAATTTAGTCATAATATTCTCATCATTTATTATATATATTGAAAATAATATATAATTCTTCATAAATACCCTCCAAATATGTTTTTCATATTTTAATAATACGTTATCATGAAGAAAATTTCTATAAATTGCAATTTTTTTAATTAATATAAACTATTTTTAAATTTATTATATATCATATTTAGAAATTATTTCACTTGGTGTTTTTCTCATCAATAATTGAATAGGTAATAATCCAAAAATAAGATTTAAAATTAATAATGAAACTAAAATAATATAAGTTGAAGGATATAATAAAACATTAATTATATTTAATCCATATATTTTAGCGATTGAAGCAAAAATAGAACAACATACTGTTATTAAAAAATAGCCCACAAATGAAGTAAAAAAAGTTAAAACAGATGTATCAATAGAATATTTTTTTATTAAACTTGATTTAGAAAAACCTATTTCTCTATAAACACCTATAATATTAATTTCATTAGCAACTTTACTTTTCATTGCAAAGAATGTATATACAACAACTAAAGATGCTAAAACAATCATTATTGGGAATATGATATTTCTTGGTATTTGATTTAATCTTTTTATATGTATTACTTCTAAATCAAATACGTTTTCTAAGATATAATTATCTTCTTTAAAATATTGATTAGTATCTTTATTAGTGTAAGTTATAAACATTCCATAATTAGGTTTTCCTTCTTTAAAATTATATACATAATTAAATGTAGAATTATCTAATAAAATATTTGTAACAACTTTATTATTATATTTTTCATTTAAATTAGTATTTAAATTATATTTACCTACAATAGTAATATTATCAATAACTGAGCCAATTTTCATATCACTATAACAAGATACTAACCCTTCTAAATGAGAAGAAATATCTCTACCATCAACAATTTTATAATTGGCTTTATTATTTATATATGCATCATAATCGTTTTCAGTTAATTTTAATGTAATTAAATCATTCAAAATATAATTAGTGGTTTTATAATTATCTTTTTCTTTAAATAAACCAACTAAATTATAAGATAATTTTTGTTTATCTTTTTCAATGATTAAAGTTTTATTCTTTTCAAAAATATTTTGATAAGAATCAGAACTAACATCATTATCAATTTTTAAAATATATTGATTTTCTCTATTAGATAAATCATTACCATATACAATATCATATTTATCTTTTTCATATTCATAATAACCATAATCATGACCTAGAATTGAAGAATTATCAAAATAAACAAAACCAAACGAATCATCTACACTTGGGTTATTATAAAAAGCAAATGAATCTTTATAACTAATACCTACAATAGTTTTTTCTTCATTACCATGCATTGAATTAAAAGTTATTGTTTTACCAATTAACGATTCATATTTAATTGATTTATCATTTAAATTTGTTATAAGATAATCAGCAAGGTTTTTACCTAAAATTATCTCATTTTGAGATGTTGATTCATTACCTATTAAATCATAACCTTTTAATAATTTAGTATTTAATTCATAAGAATCAAACGATATTTCTTCTTCTATGAATGAATTAAGTTTAAATTTAAATAAACAGCCACAACTTGTATTATAAATATCATCAATTAAATTATTTTTAAAACCATTTAATATCTTTTCATTATACTTTTCATCACTTGGTCTAATATCATCATATTTTCTTCTTTTATCAAATACTCCATAAACATCATAATCATAACTAATATTAGTTGTATCAATGTATGTATATATTGAATATGTCATATTTAAAAAGGCTAATGCTACACCAATCAAGATAAATGCTAAATGAAAAAATTTAGCCAATTTTCTTGTTTGAAAATAATTTTTAAAA
>URVS01000146.1 GCA_900551385.1 uncultured Mollicutes bacterium
TTTACCATGGTCAACGTGTCCAATAGTACCAATATTAACATGTGGTTTACTTCTGTCAAACTTTTCTTTTGCCATTGTTAAAATTCCTCCTATTAATTATGATTTAACATTTAAATGTTATAGCAAATTTTTTATAAAATCAACTACTCAAGTAAAAATTACTTAAGTAGTGATGATTTTAAACTTATTTAGCTGAATTTTTCTTAATAATTTCGTCAGCAACGAATTTTGGACACTCTTCATAACGATCGAGTTCCATTGTGTAGTTAGCACGACCTTTTGTTAAAGAACGAAGATCTGTAACATAACCGAACATATTAGCAAGTGGGACTGAAGCATCAATAACTTCTGCATTACCTCTTGAGAAATATCCATTAACGGTACCTCTTCTTGAAGCAATATCACCCATTACATCACCTAAATATTCATTAGGTACTGTAATTTCAACTTTTTCAATAGGTTCAAGAATAACTGGATCACATTTTCTTGCAGCTTCTTTTAAAGCTAATGAAGCAGCTACTTTATAAGCAGCTTCAGATGAGTCAACATCATGGTATGATCCATCGAATAAAGTTGCTTTAATATCGATAATTGGATAACCTGCAACTAAACCTCTATCTAATGATTCTTTTAAGCCATCTTGAGTTGGTTTAATATATTCTCTTGGAACAACACCACCAACGATAGCATCAACGAATTCAAATCCTTTTCCTGGGTTAGGTTCAAATCTAATCCATACGTGACCATATTGACCATGACCACCAGATTGTTTAATATATCTACCTTCACATTCAGCTGTTTTACGGATTGTTTCACGATAAGCAACTTCAGGAGCACCAACATTAACTTGGACACCGAATTCATCTTTTAAACGGGTAACCATAACATCGAGGTGAAGTTCACCAACACCAGCGATAATACTTTGCCCTGTTTCATGGTTTGTATAGAATCTAAATGTAGGATCTTCTTCTGATAATTTAATTAAACCAGCAGTCATTTTTTCTTGATCAGCTTTTGATTTAGGTTCAATAGATTCAGAAATAACTGGATCTGAGAATTGAATTGATTCAAGAATAACTGGGTGATTTTCATCACATAATGTATCACCAGTAGTAGTTGATTTAAGACCAACTGCTGCACCAATATCACCAGCTAAAACTTCTTCAACTTCAGATCTATGATTAGAATGCATTAAAACTAAACGTGCAAATCTTTCTTTAACATCTTTAGTAGCATTTAATACATATGTTCCAGATTTTGCTGTACCAGCATAAACACGGAAGAAAGCTAATTTTCCAATAAATGGATCTGTCATGATTTTGAAAGCTAATGCTGCAAGTGGAGCATCATCTTTTGGTTCACAAACATATTCTTCTCCATAAGGAGTATGACCAACTGCAGGTGGGATATCAACTGGTGAAGGTAAATATTCAACAACTGCATCGAGTAATCTTTGAATACCTTTATTCTTATATGCTGATCCACATAATACAGGGAAGAATTGACATGTTAAAACACCTTTTCTAATAGCTGATTTAACTTCTTCTTCAGTTGGTTCTTGTCCATCAAGAACTTTCATCATGATATCATCATCAAAATTAGCTAAATTTTCAAATAATTTTTCTCTTAATTCATGTACTTTTTCTAAATATTCTTCTGGAATGTCAACAACTTCTTCATCAGAACCTTTAGCATCAGCATAGATATATCCTTTTTGAGCGATAATATCAATAACACCTTTAAGAGATGATTCAATACCGATTGGATATTGAATAGCTGCTGCATTAGCACCTAATTTTTTACCAATAGAATCAACTGACATTTCAAAATCAGCACCAGTAGCATCAAGTTTATTAACGAAAACAATTCTTGGAACATTGTATTTTGTACCTTGTCTCCAAACTGTTTCAGTTTGAGGTTCAACACCATTCTTTCCATCAAGAACAGTAACTGCACCATCAAGAACACGAAGAGATCTTTCAACTTCAGCTGTAAAGTCGACGTGACCTGGAGTGTCGATTAAGTTAATACGATGTTCTTTCCAATAACAAGTTGTAGCAGCAGAAGTAATTGTAATACCTCTATCTTGCTCTTGTTTCATCCAGTCCATTGTAGCGGATCCATCATGAGTTTCACCGATTTTGTAAACTTTACCTGTGTAGAAAAGAATTCTTTCTGAAACAGTTGTTTTACCAGCATCGATGTGAGCCATGATACCAATATTTCTTGTATTTTGAATTGGATATTGACGGGCCATATTCTTTCTCCTCTATATTAAATTACCAACGGTAATGAGCATATGCTTTATTAGCATCAGCCATTTTATGGACGTCTTCTCTTTTCTTAACTGAAGCGCCTGTTCCGTTAGCAGCATCAATGATTTCGCCAGCTAAACGATCTTCCATTGTTTTTTCATGTCTTAAACGTGAATAATTTACTAACCATCTTAAGCCTAATGTGACTCTTCTTTCAGCAGAAACTTCTACTGGAACTTGGTAGTTAGCAGCACCAACTCTTCTTACTTTTAATTCAAGAGATGGCATAATGTTTCCGATAGCTACTTCGAAAACTTCCATTGCAGGTTTACCTGTTTTTGCTTCCACTTTTTTGAAAGCTTCATACAAGATAGTTTGAGCAGTGCCTTTTTTACCATCAAGCATGAGTTTATTAATTAAACGTGTTACGAGTTTTGAATTGTAAATTGGATCTGGTAACACATCGCGTTTTGCAACATATCCTTTACGTGGCATATGATAATTTCTCCTTTCTAAATAATAGCTCTAATTACTTAGCAGCTTTTGGTTTTTTAGCACCATAAAGTGATCTACCTTGTTTTCTGTCTGCAACACCAGCGCAGTCTTTAACACCACGAATAATGTGATAACGAACACCTGGTAAATCTTTAACTCTTCCGCCTCTAATAAAGACAGTTGAGTGTTCTTGAAGGTTGTGACCTTCTCCGCCGATATAAGCGGTAACTTCATATCCGTTAGATAAACGTACACGAGCATATTTACGCATTGCTGAGTTAGGTTTTTTAGGAGTCATTGTTCCAACACGGGTACAAACTCCTCTTTTTTGGCTAGCTGCTTGGCTAGTTTCTTTCTTAGCAAGTGAATTCCAACGGAAATTCAATGCAGGTGCTTTAGATTTTTCTACAGATTTAGAACGTCCTTGACGAACTAATTGATTAATGGTTGGCATAGAAAATTCTCCTCTCTTAATAATAATTTTGTTAATCACAACACCGGGTGTTTAGTAATTTTTCTAAAAAATAAGTTGCATTGCAACATGAAACGCTTGGTGCTGTAACCACACGCTCTATTATTCTAACATCATAAAAATAATGATTGCAAGAAAAATATTATAATTTTTTATAATTATTTTAAAAATCAAAAAGATGCTTATATAAATTCAATAAGCACCTTTATAAATTATTTAATTCTTTCATCACCATGGAAGAATAAAGCAACTGTTCCAGGACCAGTATGAGAAGCAATAACAGTTCCAATATCAAAAATTTTAATTTCTTTAACATTTGGAAATCTTTTTAAAATTTCTTGTTTGCACATTTCTGCATCTGCTAAGCAATTTGAATTACTAATAAAAACTTTACCCGCATAATTTAAACCATTTTCTGCATGAGCTTCCATTTCATCAACAATACTCTTAATAGCTTTCTTTTTACCTATAACTTTGCTATAAGCAATAATTCTACCAGCATAATTCAATCTCATTAATGGACATAAATGTAATATTGAACCAACTGTTGCAGCAGGGCCTGAAACTCTACCGCCTCTTTTTAAATATTTTAAATCTGTTGAATAAAATTGATGTTGTATTTTTGTTTTATTTTCTTCAATCCAACTAACTATTTCTTTAATATCTTTTCCTTCTTGCATCAAATCATATGCATCATCAACTAACATTCCATATCCAGAAGAAGAACAAACTGAATCAATAACAATTAAATCTTGATTAGGGAATTCTTTTCTTACAGCTTCTGCTGCTAAATATGCTTGATTAACTGATTGAGTCATTCCTGAGCCAAATGCAATATGTAAAACATTATGTCCTTGTTTTAATAAATTTCTAAAATATTCTTCATATTGAAATTCATTAACTTGAGATGTACTTGGAAGTTTTCCTTCTTTTAAAAATTGATAAAATTTATTTAATGAATTAGGATCTTTACCCATATCATCAATATGAGGTTCTCCATCAATTAAATAATAATAATTAATAACACTTATGCCTCTTTCATTTACATAAGAATAAGACAAATCAACAGGTGATTCGCATGACAACAAATATTTTTCCATATAATCTCCTTATTAACCTCTCATTAATTAGTTTATCAAACAATTTCAATTTTTCAACAATCTAAGCATATATCTGTTAATCTAAATTGAAAAAGCAACAGACAAAAGAGATAAATGTTGCAAATTGAA
>URVS01000147.1 GCA_900551385.1 uncultured Mollicutes bacterium
TATAATGGATTGGATTTAAAAATTTATGGATATTATATTGGAATCTCTCCTCAATTTCCAATTTGTGGATTTTGTAGTGGATATTTATATAATCCACAAAATCTAAAACAAAGAAAGAGTGTTTTATGTTCCTTTGGGATCATGGAAAGAATGTTACAGAGTACCGAAGGCTCAACGGACAGTTATAGGCAAGTAGGAGATAAGATTTGGCCGGTTTACGCCCACTATGAATATGAAGAAGAACAGAAATTGGTGTGTTGTATTAAGGAATGGCAGCAGGGGGCTCTTGATTATATTGAACAAAAGAAAAATTATTTAAAAGATTTGGTATAGATAAATTTAAAGAAGTTAAAATTGGTGATTTGTCTACTGGCATGAAACAAAAAGTTTCTATTGTTATTTCTTTAGTGCATGATCCTGATTTTATTATTTTTGATGAACCTACTAATGGTCTTGATGTTATTACTGCAAAAGTGGTAACTGATTATTTAATTGAATTAAAAAATGAAGGAAAATCTATTTTATTATCAACTCATATTTTTTCTTTAGTAGAAAAGATTTGTGATAGGGTAGGCATTATTATTAATGGTAAAATGATTGTTAGTGAAAAAATTGATACCTTGATTAAAGATAAAAGTTTAGAAGAAACATTTTTTGATATTTATGTAAAAGAAATGGGTGATAAAAATGAATAATATTTTTACAATTTTAAAAAAAGAATTAAGAAGATTTTTTACTGATAAAAGAATGTTATTAAGTTTATTTTTGCCTGGTATATTAATTTTTATTATTTATACTGCAATGGGTTCTGTTTTTTCTAATTTTTTTAATCCTAGTGATGATTATAATTATATTGTTTATATTGATAATCCAGTTGAAGAATTTAATGTTATTAATACTAGTAGCCCTTATAAAATAGAAATTAAAAATTTTAATAAGTTATCTAATGAAGAAAAAGAAAATTATAAAAATGATATAAAAAATGAAAAGATTGATTTATTAATTTGTTTTGAATCTGATTTTTATAATAAATTAAATAATGGAGAAAAACCAAATGTAGAAATATATTATTTATCTACTAGTACGGCTTCATCAACTATTTATAATTATTATTTTCAAACTTTAAATAATAATTCAATGACTATTAATTATAATTATTTTGTTAATCAAAATAGTGATATTAATTATGATTTATCTACTGATGAAGATAAATCTAAAGTTATTATCACCATGGTTTTACCTTTTATTCTTGTTATCATGTTATTTACAGGGTGCATGAATGTAACTACTGAATCTATAGCTGGTGAAAAAGAAAGAGGTACAATAGCAACTTTACTTGTAACTCCAGTAAAAAGAAGTGAAATAGCTTTAGGTAAAATTTTAGCTTTATCAATAACTAGTATTGTTTCTTCAATAACGTCTTTTTTAGGGCTAGCTTTGTCTTTACCTAAATTATTACAAGGTACAGGTGATATTACTTTATCAATGTATGGAATAAGTACTTATATTTATGTTTTATTAATTATTATTGTTATTACTATATTATTTACAACTTTATTATCAATTGTGTCTTGTTTTAGTAAAAGTATAAAAGAAGCTAATCAATATGCGACACCATTAATGTTTTTAATAATGGCTGTCAGTTGGGCTACATATTTTATTTCTAATAATAATTGGTATTTATATTTAATTCCTATTTTTAATTCCATAAATTGTTTAAGTGAAATTTTTTCTTTAAATTTTAATTTAATTAATTTTTTAATAACAATTATTTCTAATATTGTTTATATTTCTTTAGGAGTTTTTGTTGTTACTAAAATGTTTGATAACGAAAAGGTTATGTTTAATTAATTATGATTATAAATAAAAAAAGTTCTCTTATTTTAATATTAAAAGTGTTAGAAGAATATACTGATGAAGATCATTTATTAACTCAACAACAAATTATTGATAAAATTAGTCAATTATATAATATCGATTTAGAAAGAAAAAGTGTTAGTAATTCTATATCTTTATTAATTGAATTAGGATATGATATTGTTTCTATACCTAGAAAAGGTTATTGTTTGTTATCAAGATTGTTTGATGATAGTGAGATTACTTTTTTAATTGACGCTATTTTTTCTTCTAAATCTATTTCTGGAAAACAAGCTGAACAATTAGCAAATAAATGTTCTTCTATTTTAAGTAAATATAAAAGAAAAAACTATTCTTATTTATATAAAAGTGAAGAAATTAATCGTACAGATAATAAAGATGTTTTTTTTACAATTGAAATAATTTCTGAGGCTATTAAAAATAAAAAATGCATATCATTTCAATATTTATCTTATGATGAAGATTGTAAATTAAATTACCGTTATAATGGTTATAAATATATTGTTAGTCCTTATTATTTAATAAATAATTTTGGAAGATATTATTTAATTTGTCATCGTAAAAAATATAATAAAATAATTAATTTTAGAATTGATTATATTAAAAATGTTGAGATGATAGATAAAGAATATATTGATATTAAAACCTTAGATGAATATAATAATGGGTTTTCAATAAGTAATTATTTAAATGATCATATTTATGTTTTTGGTGGAGAAATTATTAAAGCAAAATTTTTAATTAACAATTCTTCTTCAATTTCATATATTGTAGATTGGTTTAAAGATAATGCAAAAATATATCAAGAAGATAATAAAATCTATGCTGAAATTAAATGTAATGAAAATGCTTTATATTATTGGTATATGCAATATAATGATCATTTTATTATTATTGAACCAATTAGTTTAATTGAAAGAGTAAAAAAGAGTGCTGAAGATATTTTAAATAAAATGTAATGTACCAAAAAAAGAACATTGTTTTTTTTATAATCTATTTGTAAGAGGTAAAGATTATGAAAAAGACATTTAAAAATGAAATTAAAAATCTATTTGATTTTGAAAAAGGACAATTAATTAATTTTTATTGTAATAATGATAATTGTAAAATTATTAATGATATTTTTAATTATTATAGTGATAAAGGTCTTTATATTGATCTTTGGTATAATGATGATTTAAAAAAAGTAATTACAAAATCTTTAAATGTTGGTTTTATAACAAGTTTTCAAATAATAAAAACATTAGAAGAAACTACAAGTAAATTTATTGTTATTGATAGTTGGGAATTAATTACACATAAAGATGATTGGTTTATCAATAAATTAAATGATTTAGCAAAATCTAAAAAAATGGTAATTGTAATGAAAGTTAATTTAAATAGTAAGAAAAAAATAAATAGAAAAGAAATTAAAAATCTTAAGTTACATTTAGATAAATTAAATAAAAATATTCAAATGATTAATAATGATGAATGTTTAGTTTATTAAAAGATTAAAGAATAAAATATTGTTTAAAATCGCAAAATATTTATGTGAAATAACAAAAATTGTGCTAGATACGACACTTTTTTTACAACTCACGGAAAAAATATGCGATTTTTTTATTTGTTTTTATAATGAAAGCACTTACAAAATATGTTTTATGACATCTTTGTGATTTAAGGAGGAAATTAGAATGTCAAAAAATAAAAAAATGTCTAACAAAGTATTCTTAGGTATTTGGATTCCAGTTTTGGCTGTTACTACAGGTATTATTGTTGGCGCAAATGTTGCTGCAGGTATTTATAGTGCTGCATTAGATTTCACTTTTGGAAAAGGTGAAGTTATTAAAACTCCATTAGAAGTTGAAGATATTTGTAATGAAGGTATTGTTATGCTTAAAAATGATGGCACATTACCTTTATCAACAAGTTCAGAAATTACTTTATTAGGTAGAGGATCTGTTGATCCAATTTATGGTGGATCTGGATCTGGCTCAGTTGATACTTCAACTGCTCCTACTTTAAAATTAGCTTTAGAAAAAGAAGGATTTACTGTAGATGAAAATTTATGGAACTTTTATTTGAATGGTAAAGGAAAGAGCTATAGAAAAACTTATCCTGATGAAACAGGCGCAGGACAATTTAGTGTTAATGAAGTCCCTAGTAATGTAATTACTTCTGATACATCAGCATTGAGTAATATTGCTAATGATGATGTAGCAATTGTTACTATTGGAAGAAGTGGAGGAGAATCTTCAGATTTACCTTTAAATAAATTATCTTCTGGTTATAGATATTTACAAGTTGATAATAATGAAAGAGATACCATTAAGTTAGCATGTTCAAAATTTAATAAAGTTATTTTAATTGTAAATGCTAATAATCCACTTGAATTAGGATTTTTAGAGGAAGAAGACTATAAAAATGTTAAATCAGTTTTATGGTGTGGTGGCGTTGGTCAAGAAGGCTTATATGGCTTAGCTAGTTTAATTTCTGGTAAAGCT
>URVS01000148.1 GCA_900551385.1 uncultured Mollicutes bacterium
AATTAAAAGTAGATTCTAGTCCAATAGACGCGATAAAACAAATAAAACAAAAAAAATATTTAGAATCATTTAATACATATAAAGGAAAAATATTATTAATTGGTATTAATTTAAATTCTAAAACTAAAAGACATTCTGTTTTAATAGAAGAAGTAAATAAATAACCAGCCTAATAGCTGGTTATTTATATATCATTTTATTATAAATCTATTGGATTTCGATTATCAGAAAACACAATATGATAAGTATTAAAATATGATTGCATACAAGTAATTTTTACCCCATTTCTAATTTGCCCTTCAACATATGATCTTTTAGTGTAAAATGTTCCTATTAATTCATTATTAACATATAATTTTACAGTAAAGCATCCACGATAAATTATTATATCATCACCATTTGAATTAGCTTGTTTAATACTTTGAAATATCAATTCAAATATAATTAAAATAAAGGTAGTTAAACTTAAATATAAAGATATTATAAAAATTAACAATAATAAAGGTAATATATCAACATTTACTTTTTTTAGAAAACATAAAGAAATTATAAATACTATTATTGAAATAATAAATATAATAAGTTCAATGATTTTTCTTTTTTTGACTTTATTTTTTAATTCTAAAATTAGATTATTATCCATTATAATTAATCATTCGCGTAATTATCAAAATAGCCTTGAACTAAAACAATAGGTGTTCCTTTATCTCCAGAACCACTAGTTAAATCACATAATGAACCAATTAAATCAGTTAATTGACGAGGAGTTGTACCTTCAGAAACCATTTGACCCACTAAATTATGTTCTTTTTCTTTTATTTTATTTTCAATAGCTTTTTTAAGTTCTTCACCTTTAAGATCTTTAAAATCATTATCTGCTAAAAATTTAAGTTTTAATTCATTAGGAGTACCTTTTAAACCACTTGTATGGAATGGTGAAACAACTGGATCTGCTAATTCCCAAATTTTTCCTTGTGGATCTTTAAAAGCACCATCACCATAAACCATAACTTCAAGATGTTTATTAGTAGCTTCATATAATCTTTTTTGAATATCTTCAACTAATTCTTGAGCATCTCTAGGGAATAATTTAACAGTATCTTCAGTAGCTTTATTAGAACCTAATAAACCATATTTTTCATTATAACCACTTCCATTAACTGAAGAAGTTAAAACATCATCTAAACCTAAAACTACTTCTGCACCATATTTTTTCAATAAACGTTTTGTTCTATTACGAGTATGAATATCACATGTTAAAACATTTTTTGTATAATTAAGAATTGTTTTAGCTTGGTTAGCAAAAATAATTTCTACTTCTGTTCCCATTTCTTCAATTAAATGTTTATAATATTCAACATAATCAACACCAGTAAATTCATGAACATTATATCCAAATAATTCTCTATATTGAGTATATGTTAAAACATCACTATAAGGATTAATTCCTTTTTCATCTAATTCATCATAAGTTAATAATGCATTACCTACTTCATCAGAAGGATAAGATAACATTAAAACAACTTTTTTAACACCTTTAGCAATACCTTTTAAAAGAATTGCAAATCTATTTCTTGATAAAATTGGGAAAATAACACCTAAAGTATCACCTTTTACTTTATTTTTGATATCTAAAGCAATATCATCAATACTTGCATAATTTCCTTGAGATCTAGCTACAATTGATTCAGTAATTGCTACTACATCTTTATCATGTAATAAGAAATTTTCATTCTTACTAGCATTTAAAACACTTTCAGTAACAATACTAGCTAAATCATCTCCTTTTTTAATAATTGGGCATCTAATACCTCTTGATACAGTTCCAACATAACGTTCCATATTTTTTCTCCTTTGCTCTACATAAATAAAATAGTACAAATGAAGAAAAAAATATATAATTATTAATCCAATTTTAAAAAATATTTTTCTATTATTCTTTTTATATCATCTAAATTTTTACTAGACATCAAAGAGAAAACATATTTTTTATCTTTTGATAAATAATTTTGTATCTTATTTAAATCATGTAAATAAATTATTTTATTATTAATAATTGATTTTAATTCTTCTACATATTTTTTATCATTAAAATCTAAAATAAATGATAAATCATATTGATTTAAAACATCTTTAAAATCTTCTTTAAATTTAATAAATCTACTAATTCTATCTGGTTTAAAAATACCTATATGAACATAATCTTTATACATTACATTAATATTATCTAAATTTACTTTTAATTGATGTGGATGATGAGCATAGTCTTCAATTAAAATATATTGTTTTTTATTAGTAATATTAAATCTATTTTTTGCCATTATAAACTTATTAATATTATTTAAAACTTTATTAACATCTTCATGCATTAAATAATAAAAACTTACTACTCCTACAATATCTTCAATTAAAGGTAAACCGAATAAATGATGGTAATTAAATTCAGCAATAAATTCAGTTTGAAAATATATTTTACCTTTAATACCATTTTCATCAAAAATATAATCTTCAGCATAAAAATCTGCTCGATCATCTAATCCATAAGTAAAAAAATAAGGATTCTTAATTTTATAATTATCATTATAATTAATTAATCCATAATGAACTTTTTTAGCGAATTTTTTAAAAGAATTTATATAATCTTCTTCATGCAAAAAATAATCAACATGATCATAATCAATATTAGTAATAATTGTAAATTTAGGAGAATACGCTAAAAAATGATCTTGATATTCACATGATTCTAAAAAAATATATTTTTCATCATTAACTTTTTTACCATATCCATCGCCTCTTAAAAAAGAAACATTATCATAACAAGATAATAATCCAACCATAGTGGTTTTACCATGGCTACCACAGATAGAAATTAACTTATTTTTATTAAAATAAAATGATAAAAATTTATGATATTCTAAATAAGGAATATTATCTTTATTTAATTGTTTTAATAAAAAATCATCTTTAAAAGCATGGCCTACAATAACAAAATAATTATCTTTAAAAGATGTATCATTTAATGAATGAATTTTAACTCCTCTTTTTATCAAATTATCTTGAGTAAATATATAATTATCAACATCTAAACCAGTCACTTCATATCCATCATCAAGTAAAATATGACATAATCCTGCCATCCCTGAGCCTTTAATCCCTATAAGATAAAATTTCATTAAATCACCTATTGTAATATATGAAATTACTTATATTAAAATACGATTAAAGCAATTCTTTCTTTAAATAAATAGAATCTTCTTTAGTTATATTTCTAATTACTTTACATGGATTACCTGCTAATAAAATATTACTTGGAATATTGTGTGTTACTACTGAACCTACTGCTATTACTACATTACTACAAATCCAACAATCATTACCAATTTTTATTTCTTTTCCATATTCTAAAAATTCCAATAGTAATCAATTTGCTTCTTTCTATATCTAAATTGTATAATATTAACATATAAAAATAATAAAATTACTCTTTATCAAATTAAGATTTATCACTAAAAATAATATTCAAATTAAATGTTTGATTTTTAGTTTCTATTTTTAATTCACCATGATATTTTTCAACAATATATTGAATACTTTTCAATCCATATCCATGCCATGTTTTATCATTTTTTGTACTTTTAATAATGCCATTTTCAGTAACAATATTTCCATCATAACCATTATATTCTTGAATAACGATAAAATTATGTACCTTTTTTATACTTAAATGAATTACTCTAGCTTCATTATTTAATTTTCTATTTGCTTCTATGGCGTTATCTAATATATTACCAAACAAAGAATAAACATCACTTTCAGATAAAAAAGATAATAATTTACCATCTACAATACTAGTAAAACGAATATTTTCTTTTCTACATAACATATCTTTTTCACCCAAAATAACATCTAATGCCTCTAAACCAGTATTATAAATAGTATCGTAAATATTAATAGTTTCTTCTATTTCATTAATAACATCATTTTGTAAATCTCTAGCTTTACCAATATTATGTATTTGATGTTTTAAATCATGACATTTTAAATTTAAAATATCCCTATTTTTCTTAGCTATTTCATATTTTTCTTTTTCTCTAGTATGTAATTCTTTAATAATTATAAGTTCAGTTTCCGCATTTCTTCTTCTAACTAATTCAAACATTAAAAATAAAATTAACATACAACATGCAATGTTATAAATATGTAACATTATTAAACTTGTTTTATTACCATTATTTGGTATTGACCAAATTACCACTGCACCAAAAATAACATCAGCAAGTATTATGAAAATAAAAATAAAAAATAATGATATTTTTGATAAATTAACTATATTTTCCCTTT
>URVS01000149.1 GCA_900551385.1 uncultured Mollicutes bacterium
TAGATAAATTTATGAGATAAATAGATAAATTTATCAAAGAAATTTTTAAAAATCAAAATTTCTTTGATAAATATTTTTTTAAATAAATACTTTAATGATCTAAATCCCATTCCTGATTTGCTTTTGTCTTAGTAAGACTAGGGGACTTCTTAAATTTAGCTAGATCCTCTGTGTCAAAACCTAATGTAGTATCAAATTTTTTATTTAATTTTGATTCGATAGCTTTATATTGCTCCAATGTAAATTCAAATGGTTTAGATAAAATTTTAAGTGTAGATTTTAATAAATCTTTACTAGATTCTAATTTTTCTTCTAATTTCATCACATTAATGAACATCTCATATAGATTTACCTTAGCGCCTAATTCTTTATTTAAAACTCTTAATTTATTATTTTCCTGTTTCAGTTCATCATTTTGTTTTTTATTCCTCTCAGATTTACGCTTATAAAGGTCTAAATCTCTACCCATACGCTCTATCTTTCTTTCTAAATCACTCTTTTCTCCTAAAAGTTTCAGAGTAGTATCTTTTAAATCCATATATTCTCGCTCAGAAACACGCCCTAGAACGGTTTTAGGAGTATAGTGGTTATCAAAGTCCTTAATCCCCTTTAAATCACCTTGTAGAGCCTTTATTTCGCTCTCAACGATATGTTTAACTGTTTCTTCCTCTTTAATTTCATTTTTAAGGGTGTTTTTAAGCGATTCTAAGGTTTTTATCTCCTCTTTGACCTCTTTATACTCTGGAATACTAAGTCGCTTTCTATCGACTCCTAACTCGGTAATTTCGATACCACGATTTTGAGCATATTCTTTCAATACCTCTCGCTCATGAGCGTACCAGCCTAAAATCCCATTTTTCAATCTAGTTTTCTCACCAGTTGCGAACCTCTCCATTGATTTAGATAATGAATTTCTAACTGATAATCCAGTTTTGTAGCCTTTAGCAACTGGAATAAACGTAATGTGTAAATGGGGGGTAGCTTCATCAAGGTGTAATACTGCATTAAATACATGTAAGTTTGGATTTCGTTGCTGGAAGTCTTTCATGTAGGAATCCAACACCTCGCCACATAATTTAAAATCTTTCGTACCATAACCGCTATCGTCTTTATCTCCGACTTGAACGACCACATCATAAAACAACTTTTCACGATTCTTAGACGTTTTCAAATGCTCCATGTAATCTGTAATCTTCCGATCCGCACGTTTCTGTTTGTTGTTATACTCTTGAACCGCCTGTCCAAAAATTTCTTGGTAAGCTTCTTCAAGTGGCTGCTGAACATAAACGATGTTGTCTTTGATTCTAGTTTTATCAATGTTTTCTGAAATGAAATCTCGATTGTTATGTCTGATATTCCCTTTTCCTTTAGCAAAGCTAATTGTTTTTGCCATCCTCTTCCCCTCTCCAACTCCTATTAATTATTCCATAAAATAGTTTAACATAAAATGGTATGAGAGGGGGAGAGGGGGTTTTGCTACTTTTGTTAAAAGTAGCCCTTATGACCTTTTGACACTCCGCATCAAAAGGTCGGGCTCTTGCAGAGGGCTACGCACCCCCATCTGAGGGGGTGGAGGCTCCAAAGTAGCCTCAAAAATACCTCGGCATACTGCCGACTGATGACACCGATCCACTCCTTTACGTGGTCGGTTTACATCAGAAAAAAATAAAAAAACTCCACGCCCTCTTTAGGCGTGGAGTTCCCAAACAAAGAAAAATTTACATTTCACTTTTTTAATTTTTCTCCCTCCAACTGACAAATTACACTCACCGAATCTGTTAAAATTTTTTTGAGTCTCACACACTTTTTCTTTTGTCATGCAAAAAAATAACCTTTAAAAATCAAAAAAAGAACACTCTAGTTTGACCAGAGTATTCTCCCATTATAATTGCTGTAACTTGATGTTACAGCATATGCTTTTAGAACCTTTTTTAGTCCCTATTTTTTATTTATCTTAATTAAATGAGCTATTTAAAGTAATTCTCCCATTAATTGCTCTAGAACCTGTATTTTGAATTATAACTTGATATGACTTCGATGGATCGTTATATGGTCCAAGTTTTTTTGTTAATGGTCCTGTATGGCTATTTACATAAACATCTTTTCCGTCTTCCTGAACAATTAATTTATAAGTAGCATTTGAGGCAACTCCTGTAATTCCGATTGTTAAATATTTATGATCATCACCAAATACTTTATTCATATCAAATTTTTGTGAGAAGTATGAACTATAACCCGATACACTAAAACTTTTACTTGAATCTACCGATACTTCCATCACTTCATCATTTGTAACAGTAGAGGCACTTATGTCAAATTGACTTCCTACACCAAATAAACTACTTAATAATCCTGCACAAATCCCTAACCCTAATAATTGCTTCTTCATATTAAATCTCCTTTCAAAAATAAATTGAATCTCCTATTGAATAGTAATGATCAATTTCCCACTAATATTTTGAGTTCCATTTAAAAGTACAAGTTTATAGTTATCTTCTAATTCGTGTGAAAATGTAAAGGTAGATGGACCTATACACTCTTGAAAGGCCACTTGATTTCCTTGACTATCTTCTATAATCAAAGAATAATTCAAATCTCTATCAACATCCTCAACAGAAATTAAAATAGAGGTTTCTAAGTTATCTAAATAAAAAATTTGATAATTTAATGCCCCAATATCAATAATTCTTTCAAATTTTTTATCTTCATCATTGAAATTAATATTCATAGAAGATTCATTAAAATTATGAAAATTATTCATATAAAAAGCTCCAATTTCCTTAGATTGACTAGCAACCACTACAAAAACTATTAAAAACACACCTATAAACATTACCCACTTTTTCATTATGATCACCCCTATCAATAATTTAAATTATATCATCAAAATATTTACATTTATACCTTATTTTTACATTTTGATGTGTGAAAAACACAAAAATAATTAACGACTAGAAAATATAAAAAGAGCAAATGTAAATTTGCTCTTTTTAATTATTAAATCCTACTTTTTTTGTTTTCGTTGCAAAATTTTAAAACCAACTAAGAATCACATATCCAATCCCCAAAACAATCACCAATAACCTTAAAACTTGAAACCCTAACGACATAAAATCTTTCAACAAAGATAATTTCATTCTCACCACTCCTATAATTCATTTTGATAACGATAATGACTAGTTGAAGATTTAATACACGAGGTTAAATAAGATGGATAATCCTTGATTTCACTAGCTTTTTTACTTGTAAAATAACTAAATGATTTCAATACCCATTCATAGTCAGTATCTTCAAAGAATTTTTGAAGAATCGTGTTATAAAATTCGCACTCAACCATGTATTCATTACCACTCATAAACCCTGCCTTTACTAATTTTAGACCTAGATGAGTGATATTAACGCTCTGTTTTCTTGCTTCAAGAAGTGTTTCAAGTTCTTCATTCTGTTTCTTTAAACGCTCAATTTCACGTTTAAGGTTGTCATTTTGCACATCTGCAAGGTCTAATTGTTGATGTGCAAGATAATTATCAGGATTAATGAAAATCATACGACTCTCGCCTGTCTTTTTAGTCCTCTTTTGAGGGTTTTTAACAATAATTAGCTCTTTATCTTTTAAAACTTTTAATTCTCTTTTAAAGGTACTAAAGGCAAGTTTTAAGTCTTCTGCCATTCGTTCATCTGAGTAACCACAGTAGCCACCATCGTTAATATTCATGCAATGATTATACAGATAAGCATAAACAGCCCCTTGCTGATAAGTTAGTTCATGCTCGTGGATCAACTCATATTGGAGTTGCCAAAAGCGTAGGGATTTTGGTTTAAACATAGCTTTGTTCATAAAAAAACTCCTTATCTTTGTCAGAAACAGGAGTTTTTTTTATAAGTCTTAGCTAATTCTAACGAATATGTTAAAAAATGCTATTCTAAAAATACTTGAATAGATAATACACTTCAAGCTATAATAGTGACGTATAAAAAAAACTCGATTTCAAAAACGCCAACCCTTTCGGACTGCCAAATCTTCGGGGTTGGCGTTTTTCCATTTCTAACGAATTTATTTAATTTCAAATTTAATTATACTACTACTGGAATTTTCTTTCCAGTAGTTTTTTTATCCCCAAAATCCCTAAGACAAAGTAAAATCAATGGATAGCCGAAACCATTGGTCTTATCAATACCACTTAGTAGCTCAAATTTGAGCTACTAAAGGATAAGGCTCAAATTTGAGCTACTAAGAAAATAATTTAAAATAATAGATAAATTTATGAGATAAATAGATAAATTTATCAAAAAAATTTTTAAAAATCAAAATTTCTTTGATAAATATTTTTTTAA
>URVS01000150.1 GCA_900551385.1 uncultured Mollicutes bacterium
AAGGAATAGTAGAAAATGATACTATGACATATACATTTAAAGCTACTCAAGATGGCTATGTAAAATATTCTATTGCAGGAGCAAGTAATTATTGTCCTGTAAATAATAGTTCCACACCATCAATGTCATATGATATGTATTTAGTTAATGTGATGAAAATATTTGTTAATGATGTAGCAATGAATTTAGATAATAATTTGAAATTTAATGGAGTTACTAGTGAAACTGGTAAGGGCGATAGAAAAGTTTTGACTAGTTATCAATTAGTAGAAGCTTTAATGTTTAAAGTAGAAAAAAACAAAGATTATTCAATTCAAATACAATTTGTTCATTCTGGTGATGGTGAAAATTATAAACATGCATATGATGGAGAAGCATATGGTAATTATGATTATGTAACTCTTCAATATGGTCATTATGAATAAAAGGAGAATAGAATGAAAAAAGTAGGTAAAATAATATCAGGTATCGGAATTGGTGCGATTTTAGCATGTTTAGTTACTGGTGATATTTTAGTAAAAAAATATTATGGATTTATTGATGAAGGTTTAAATGGAACTGGAATTGAATATGATGATGAAGCTGAAAAAACTTTAGCTAAAGGTAATGCTTTTGTTGGTGAAATTATGAAAGAAGGTATTGTTATGATGAAAAATACTTCTAATAAAGCACCATTAAAAGATGTTGATAAAGTTAATGTTTTTGGTTGGTCATCAACTGATGCAGGATTCGTTATTTCTGGATATGGATCTGGTATATCAAGAATACCTGAAAATAAAAGAGTTTTATTTTATAAAGGTTTAGATAAATATAACAAAATTTATCGTAAGAAAAAAGTTGAATATAATACTGAATTAAAATCATTTTATGAAGATTTTTGCTCTAGAAAAATTGTTTCTGAATCTTTAGGTGGAGATGATAGATTATATACTAATTACAATCCAAAAGTAGAAGAATATACAAAAATTAGAGAAAATGGTAAATCATTACTTGAAAATGCAAAAGAATTTTCCGACGCTGCAATAATTGTTATTTCTCGTCAATCAGGTGAAGGACAAGATTGTCCACAAATGTATTCATATAATTTTAATACAAAAGGTGGAAGTCCTGTTAAGGTTGATCGAGGATATTTATCTTTAACTGATGAAGAAATTGATATGATTAATATGGTTAAAGAAAATTTTGGAAATGTTACAGTTTTATTAAATACTACAAACACAATTGAAAGTGGTATTTTTGCAGATCCAAAAATTCAAAATGTTTATTATGTTGGAGCAACTGGACAATCTGGAGCGTTCGCTATTCCAAAAGTTTTAAAAGGTGATATAAATCCAAGTGGAAGATTAACTGAAACTTATAGTACTGATTTTTCTGAAGATCCATCCTTTTATAATTCAGGTAGAGTATCTGCTTCAACTGGTTCAGTAACTTATGTTGAAGATATTTATGTTGGCTATAAATGGTATGAAACTGCTAATGCAGAAGGATATTGGGATAATTATAAAGCTAAAGATGAAAAGAAATCTAATGGTAAAACTGGTTATGATGGAATAGTTCAATATCCATTTGGATATGGTTTATCTTATACTAATTTTGAATATGAAATTTTAGATGATAATATTTCTCCAAAAAGAAATTCAATATTAAGTAAAGATAGTAAAATTGATGTAAAAGTTAAAGTAAAAAATACTGGAGAAATAGCAGGTAAAGATGTCGTTCAATTATATTATTCAGTTCCATATACAAAAGGTGGAATTGAAAAATCTAGTATTAATTTAGGTGATTTTGCTAAAACAAAATTACTTAAACCAGGTGAAGAAGAAATCGTTAATTTATCTATAGATGCTTATTCAATGGCAAGTTATGATTGTTATGACAAAAATAAAAATAATTTTACTGGATATGAATTAGAAAAAGGTGATTATCAAATTAAAATCATGAAAAATGTTCATGAATTATCTTTAAATAATGATAAAGCTATTATTAATTATAAAGTAAGTGAAGATATTAAATTTGATAAAGATCCTGTTACTAATCAAGAAGTTAAAAATAGATTTACTGGTGAAGATGCTTTTGGTGGAGTGCCAACTGATGGTTCAACTTCTAAAGAAGATATTAAATATTTATCAAGAGAAAATTTTAAAGATACATTTAATTCTTCTTTTATTGGAAAAGTAACAAATTCTAAATCAAATATTGTTAGTGATGCTGATAAATTTGATACAGTTCCAACTTTTAATGAAGATAATGGATTATATTTATATACAGATAAAGATGGTAATAAATTATCTTTAGATATTTTAAAATCCCCTGAAGGAGATAAAATAAAAGTCAATACTGAACTTATGAATAAGTTAGGTAAAGATTATAATGATCCTGAATGGGAAAAATTATTAAATCAAATGTCACCTGATGAAATGGCAAAATTAGTAGTACTTGGTGGATATTGTACACAAGCTGTTGAATCAATCGGTAAAATTTGGTTAAGAGATAATGATGGACCAATGGGGCTTACTAGATCTAATGCTTCTGTTACAGAAACTTCAAAATGGACATGGTTCCCTATGTCTGGATTAATTGGTAATTCTTGGAACAAAGAATTGGCATATGAATATGGTAAAGCTGTAGCTAATGAAGGGGTTGCTACTGGTGTTCATGGTTGGTATGCACCTGGAGCAAACTTAAGAAGAAATCCTTTTGGTGGAAGAAATAATGAATATTATAGTGAAGATCCTATTTTATCTGGATATATTGCTGCTAATACTGTAGCGGGCGCTATAAAAGGTAATTTAGCACCTTATATGAAACATTTTGCTTTAAATGAAACAGAAACAAATAGAACTGGATTATTTACTTGGGCTACTGAACAAAATATAAGAGAGAATTATTTGAAAACATTTGAAATTGCAGTTAAAGTAGGTAAAGCAAATGGTATGATGACTGCTTTTAATAGAATAGGTAGTTTCTCTTCTATTTCTAATAGAGCCTTATGTACAGATATTCTTCGTACTGAGTGGGGATTTAATGGCGCTGTTGTAACTGACTGGGCTGGTGGAGCAGGAGATTGTAAAAATGGGGTAGCAGCAGGTAATGACTTATGGCTTAATGGAGCACAAAATTTTTCTCATAATTTAGGTTCAAACTGGGAAAAAGATCCAATTATTTCTAATCAAGTAAGAAGAGCATGTCATAATATTTTATTCCAACTTACAAATACTCAATATGTTTCTGGTATTGAAGTTATTAAAGATGTTAAAAGACCATTCCCATATTGGATGATTGGTGTTGTTGCAATCAATGTTGTCTTTGTAGGTGGAGCTTTAACTTTAGGTTATTTCGCATTTCTTAGAAAAAAGAAAGAACCAGAATTAGAAAATAAAAAGGAGAAATAAAAAATGAAAAAATTATATAAAAATCCAATTATATTATTTAATAAAATTGATCTTGATGATGTAATTTTAGCGTCATTTGATGTTAAAGATGTTTTAACAGATGAATATGATGGAGATCAATTTGGGGAGTAAAAAAATGAAAAAGAAAATATTATTTTTAGCTTTAGCTAGTTTAATGCTAATTAGTAATCATAATGAAGATTTAGCATTAAATGCAAGTGATAAATTAACATTTAAAAATGAGGAAACTATTAATTTAGTAGGACATCGTTTTGTAAAAAAAGATAATAAAGTAGATTTAAGTACTGCTACTATTAATGATTCAATAATTTCTTCTCCATTAATGCAACAAAAAATTAATGAAGATGATACTGTATCAATCAGATTTGTAGCAGGATTAAATGCTGATATGACCGAAAATAATCTTATTGATTATGAAGAAATTGGATTTAACGTTGAATATTATTATAATGGTAAATCATTTGATTATTCTTCTACTATAAATACTATTTATAAATCAATCACTGCTAACAATGAAGTTGTTGATAGTGAAAAAGTATTTGGTGCAAAATATGATTATTTTATTACTTATGCTTTATTAAATATTCCTACTACTGCTTTTAAAACAAATTTAAAAGCTCAAGCATACGCTATTAAAAATGGAGAAACAATCACTTCTACAACTAACAAAGTAAATACAGTATATGGTCATAATGGCATATTATATAATCAAATTGAAACTACTGAAACATTTGAATTTGAAGATAAAAAAGTATGTGAATTAATTGATAATAGTGATGGTGAAAAGATTTCTACTGCAAGTAGCAATTCAAATCCATTGGTACAAGATTTAAGAAATTATCCTGGTGAATATGCTCCATCAAATAAAGATTTTGTAAGATGTG